>NZ_JBEOWS010000437.1:0-7031 GCF_040296125.1 Streptomyces sp. NPDC002265
GCTGATTCCGGGCGGCGCGAGAGCGGGGCCCGGTCCGGGTGCCCCTCGCGGGCGCCGCGGCCGGACGGAGCTCGGGCGCGGGTCGCCCGCGAGCCCTGTCCGGGGCCGTGAAGAAGCGATCGCTCAGGGAGCGCGACCATGTGCGCGAAGCCACCGACCGGACCCGCCACCGATCCCGTGCGGGGCCCGGACGACCCGCACACCCGGGCCGGCTGCGACAGCCGGCGGCCCTGGTGCCCGGCCGACGTCCGTATCGCCGTACGGCGTGTGGTGGACCGGTGGTGCCGGGAGGAGGGTTCGCCCTGCGACGAGGACGCGCTCTCGGACGCGCTGCTCGTCGCCTCGGAACTGACCACCAACGCCATCCTGCACGGCGGCGGGGTCACGGGGGTCGACGTGGACCTGGAGGGACGGGCCGTACGGGTCTCCGTCTGCGACCGCAGCGAACGGCTTCCGGTCTTCACGCCCTTGGCCGGCCTCAGGGAGCACCGGCACACCGGCGGCCGCGGCTGGCCGATCGTGTGCCTGCTGTCGCGGGACGTACGGGTGACGGACCTGCCCGCGGGCGGCAAACGGATCACCGCGGTGGTGCCGGTCCGGTGACCGGTCCTGTGACGCGGGCGGAGCCCGTGCACCGGGCGGGTCCGCCGAGGTGCGCGGACCGCTGCCGGGGTTTCCTCCCGGCCCGGCGGGAGCGAGGTCTCCTCCCGGTCCCGCGACCGTGCCGTCCGTCCCCGGCCTCCTGCCGGGCCGCCGAGTTTGTGCCCCGCAAGCCAGGGCAGACGCACGTTCGTGCTTCGGACCGGAGGCGCGCCCGCGGGAGCGGTGTGCGGGCCCCGGTGTGCTGGGGCCGCCGAGCGAGGCCCCTCCCGCGCACATCCCAGAAACCATCTGTTCGGGAGTGATTCCGCATGCTCATCGACGCATCGACAGACAGCACCGACGCACGCGATCGTCCCATCCCGCCCGCGCGGCGGCCGCACGACGACACCCCCGACACCGCAGGCCTGTTCACCCGTCTGGTGGACCTGGAGGACGGTCCCGAGCGGGACGACGTCCGCGACCGGCTCGTCGCCGCCTGGCTGCCCATGGCGCACCGGATCGCCGGACGCTTCCGCGAGCGCGGCGAGTCCCTGGAGGACCTGCGCCAGGTGGCCGCCCTCGGACTGGTCAAGGCGGTCGACCGGTTCGACCCGTCCCGCGGGGCGTTCGAGAGCTATGCCGTGCCCACCATCACCGGTGAGGTCAAACGGCACTTCCGCGACCGGATGTGGGCCCTGCGGGTGCCCCGCCGGGTGCAGGAACTGCGCAACAAGGTGCGCGTCGCGCGCCGTGAACTCACCCTGAACCCCGGCACCCCCGAGCCCTCGGTCACCGACATCGCCGCCCACACCGGGCTGACGGAGGACGAGGTCGGCGCGGGCATGGAGGCGCTGGAGAGCTTCAGCACCCTGTCCCTGGACGCCGAGCTGTCGTCCGCCGACGACGGCCACAGCCTCGTGGACACCCTGGGCGAGCCGGACACCTCCTACGATGTGGTGGTCGACCGCGAGGCGGCCAAGGAAGGTCTGCGCCGGCTGTCCGAGCGCGAGCGCGCCGTGCTGTACATGCGCTTCTTCGAGGACATGACGCAGAGCCGTATCGCCGACCGGCTGGGCATCTCCCAGATGCACGTCTCGCGGCTCATCAGCCGCAGCTGCGCCCGCGTGCGCGACCAGGCGCTGGAGCGGCACGGAAGCCGACGCGGGCCGGGCCGGGGCGGCCGCGGCCGGACGGCTTGAGGACGCAGAGGACGCAGAGGACGCGACGGACATGACTGTCAAGGCCGACGGCGGGCGGAGCGAGGCCGAGCGGGTGGCGAGGGGATCCGTGACGGAGGGCGCAGCGCGGGCGGGACTGATCGCGCAGGGTGTCATCTACCTGCTCGTCGGGGTGCTCGCGTTGCGCATCGCCGTCGGCGACAGCAGTCACCAGGCCGATCGCGGCGGCGCCCTCGCCGAGATCGCCGACCAGCCCTTCGGCGACGTACTGCTGTGGGCGTTGGGCATCGGAGTGGTCGGCATGGTCGTGTGGCGCCTGTCCGAGGCGGTCTTCGGCGCGGTCGGGCCGGACGGCCACAAGCCGCACATGCGGCTGCTCGCCGTCGTACGGTGCGTCTTCTACGTCTTCGTCGCCTTCTCGGTGCTGGCGTTCGCGGCCGGGGCGGGCGGCAGCGGCAGCGGGGCCGGCGACCGGGAGTCCAAGGACGTCACCGCCCGGGTGCTCCACCTGCCCGCGGGGCAGTGGCTGGTGGCGGTGGCCGGGGCCGCGGTCGTCGTGGCGGGCGTCTGGATCGGGGCCCGAGCCGTCATGCGTTCCTACCGTGACGAGCTGAAGCTCGCGCAGATGTCGCGAGGCGCCCGACGGCTGGTGGACGTGACGGGTGTGTCGGGCGGCGCGGCGCGCGGTCTGGTGTTCGCCGCGGCCGGCGCGTTCGCGATCCGCGCCGCGGTCGACTTCGACCCCGACCGGGCCAAGGGCCTCGACGACAGCCTGCGCGCGTTCGCCGCCACGCCGCTGGGCCCGTCGCTGCTCGGCTGCGTGGCCGCCGGTCTCGCCCTGTTCGGGGTGTTCTCCTTCGCGATGTCACGCTGGCGCAGGGTCTGACGGCGGGGCCGCGCGGGGGTGGTCGCCGACGGGCGGCCTGCCCGCGGCTCGTCCTCGGCTGTGGCCGGCGGGCTCTTGCCTGTGGTTCGTTCTTGGCTGTGGCCGGCGGGCTCTTGCCTGTGGTTCGTTCTTGGCTGTGGCCGGCGGGCTCTTGCCTGTGGTTCGTTCTTGGCTGTCACCGACGGGAGCTCGCCCGCAGCCGGTCCTCGGCTGTCACCGGCGGGCGCCTGCCCGCGGTTCGTCCTCGGGTGTCATCGGCGGGCGCCTGCTCGTGGTTCGCCCTCGGGGGTCACCACCCGGACGTCCAGCGGCCGGGCCAGGCCCACCACCGCCTCGTCCAGGCGTTGCAGATGGCGCAGCACCCGGTCGGTGACCCGGCCGAAGCGCGGGCCGACGTCCGGTCCCAGCAGGGACGCGATGCTCGGGCCGGTCCACACCCGGAACTCTCCGCCGGCCTCCTCGTCCGCGAGGTGCGCGACCCGTGCGGCGATCGCCGCGATGTTGTCCACCACGCGCCGCCCGGCCCGCCGCAGCCGCGGGTCCGCCGCGATCGACGGGTGAGTGGGCAGCAGTTCGGCCGTCGCCGCCAGGGAACGGGCGTGATAGGCGCACGTCTCCAGCAGCGCGAGCACGTAGCGGGCGGTGTTGCGCCGGTTCCGCAGCGGCGTCACCGGATGCGTCAGCGGCTGCACGGCGGCGCTCAGATCGCTCAGGGCCCGGTCCAGCTCGCGCGCCCGGTCCAGCAGATCGGCCGGGTCCCCGCCACTGAGCTGACCGACCGCCGTGTCCGTGACCTCGCCGAGCCGCTCCAGCACCGTGACCAGCAGTTCGTCCGTACGACGGGCCGTGCGCACCGGCATCACCACCGCCGCGGCGATGACCCCGCACGCGGCCCCGAGCGCGGTCTCCGCCACCCGCAGCAGCAGGACCGACGGCGAGTAGGTGTGCAGCAGGGTGTAGAGCACCCCCAGCGCCGCGGTCACGAAGAACGACATCAGCGTGTACGACAGCGGAGCCGTGTAGAACATCGCGAAGAGGCAGAACAGCACCAGCCCGAACGCCGTCCAGGTGTGCTGGCCGACCAGCCCCGCCAGCACGATGCCGGCGCACACGCCCAGCACGGTCCCCACGACCCGGCGGGAGCCCTTGACCAGGATCTCGCCGGTAGACGCCGTGTTGACGAACACGATCCAGCAGGTCAGCACCGCCCAGTACCAGCGCTGGCTGGAGAGGAACTCCCCGCCGACCATGGCCAGCGCCGAGCCCACGGAGACCTGCACGGCCGTCCGGGTGGTGGGCCGGTCCAGGCCGGTGAGCGTGCTCGTCCGCTGCTCGTGCTCCTCGGCACCGGCGATCGCGGCGTCCTCGGCGTCCAGCTCCTCGCGGGAGCGGGCCGTCGAGGGGCTGTCGTCCGTCTCGTCCTGGGGCCCGTCGAGGGCGATGCGCAGACCCAGCACCGCCCGCGCGGCCTCCCCGACGCCCCGGAAGACGTCCCGGACGGCCGGTGAGGCGGGCGGCAGGTTCTCCTCCTCGCGGTAGCCCAGGAGCCGGTTGCGCAGCACGGCCGACGCGGTGCCCCGGCTCCCGGACACCGGGCGCAGCACCAGCAGGCGCAGCGCCTCCAGATCCCGCCGCAGCTTGTCCGTCGCCTCCTCCCGCACCGGCAGCCGACCGCCCGACGGCAGCGGCGCGCCGGCCAGATGCAGGGTGAGGGTGCTGCCGGCCTGGTCGGGACTGCGCGCGGTCAGCACCAGCAGCCCCAGCCGCTCGGCGGTGACCTCGGCGTCCGCGATCCGGCGTTGCAGCAGCCGGGCCACCGACGGGTCGGAGGTGCCGTCCTCCAGACGGCCCTGGATCAGCAGCGCCGTCTCGTGCAGCCGCGCGGTGCCGCCGCGCACGTGCTCCAGCGCCTTCTGCACGTCGTCGGGACCCGCGTCCAGCAGTTCGATCTGCGCGGACACCAGCTGGGCGAACCGGGCCCTGAACGCCTGGCGCAGCCGCTCCAGCACGCCCTCGGGAGTCTCCGGCACCACCACGAACCGCACGAGGGCACTGCACAGGAACGCCACGCACAGGACGCCGTACAGGGCGGGCAGCGCGGGGACGGTGGCACCGACGAACAGGGAGACGAAGTAGATCTGGAAGGCGATCAGGCCGAGCGCCGTGCCGCGGTCGCCGAACCGGCGGCCGTAGACGGCGCCGAAGATGACCAGCACGAAGACCAGGTCGCCCAGGACGACCCGGGAGTTCAGCAGCGCGCCCAGAGTCAGCGAGGCCAGCGCCACCGGCAGGCCCAGGGCCAGCGTGACGGCCTGCCGGTCGCGCTGCTTCTCCTGGACGGCGAACGAGGCGGCCATCGCCGTGATGGCCCCCGCCACCAGATGGGGCACGTCGGTCCCCAGCAGGGCGAGCACGACGAGGGTCAGGGCCACGGACCCCACGGTCCGCAGCCCGGCGGCCAGCCGCAGCAGCCCGGGATCGGATGCCGCGAGGTCGTCCCGCAGCCGGGCCCAGGCCCGTCCGGCCGCCCTCACGGCGCCGTGCTCTCTGCGCTCTCTCCCGCCGCGCTCGCTCCCGCCCCGCGGCCTGGGCGCGCGCCGGACGCCGCGTGCCGTGTCACTGCTTCGGCGAATGCGTCCGGGCCACGTGGGCCCGTACCTCGTCCGGGGTCAGATAGTGGTTGGCGTACTCGAAGTCCTTGAGCTTGGCCGGCCTGCGGGACTGGAAGCCGGTGCGGACGAAATCGTCGCCGGCGAGCGCGTTGAGCGTCCAGTTGGTCAGCACCCGCGCCTTGGCGACGTTGGTGCGCAGCGCCGACCAGTGGTAGCCGCGCGCGACCGCCTGGGCGACCAGTCCGCGCAGTTCGATGCCCAGCGGCTTGGACACGGCGTCCGCGCCGCCGAGGTCGACGACCAGACCGAGATCCCGGTGGACGTACGGGGTCAGCGGCTGGTTGCGCAGTGTCGCGATGACGTTGTCGGCGACGTGCCGGCCCTGCCGCATGGCGTGCTGCGCGGTCGGCGGGCAGATCGCGTCGTCGCCCTTGGCCCTGTCGGGTACGGCGGCGGCGTCGCCGAGCGCGAACACACCGTCCTCGCCGGGCAGGTGCATCTCCGCGTTCACCGCGAGCCGCCCGCGGACCGTCTCCGCGCCGAGTGTGGCGATGAGCGGACTGGCGACCACCCCGGCGGTCCAGATCAGGGTGTGGGTGGGCACCACCCGGCCGTCCGTGAAGGTGACCTCCTCGGCGGCGGCCTTGTCGATCGAGACGCCCAGGGAGACCTCGATGCCGCGCCGGGCCAGGATCTCCTGGGCGCTGCGTCCGAGCTTGTCGCCCAGTTCGGGCATCAGCTTCGGCGCGATGTCGATCAGATGCCACTTGATCAGGCTGGGGTCCAGCCGCGGATAGCGCCGGACGGCACCGTGCGTGAGGCGTTGCAGACAGGCGGCGGTCTCGGTGCCCGCGTAGCCGCCGCCGACCACCACGAACTGGAGCCGGGAGGCGCGCTCCGCCGGGTCGTCGCTGGCGTCGGCGAGATCGAGCTGCGAGATGACGTGGTCACGGAGGTACGCGGCCTCCGCCAGCGTCTTCATGCCGTACGCGTGATCGACGAGCCCGGGGATGTCGAAGGTGCGGGTGACGCTGCCCGGGGCCAGCACGATGTAGTCGTACCGCTCGTCGACGATCTTGCCGGTGATGGTGCGGATCACGCAGACCTTGGCCTTGAGGTCCACGCCGATGGCACCGCCCGGGATGATCCGGGTGCGGTACTTCTTGCTGCGCCGCAGGGACAGGGCGATCGACTGGGGCGTCAGCACGCCGGAGGCGACCTGGGGCAGCAGGGGCAGATAGAGCTGGTAGGACTGCGGCGTCACCAGAGTGATGTCGGCCTCGTCCGGGGGAAGCCTGCGCTCCAGGCGCCGTACGCACCCCACTCCCGCGAAGCCCGCGCCCACCACCAGGATCCTGGGTCGTGTCACGATGGTTCATCCCTTCTGCGGCTCCAGGCGGTCTGCCTCGGCACCATTCGCGTGCCCGCCGGGCGCTGCTTCGCACCTCCCGATCCCACCGCGCCCGAAACACCCGCCGACCGGGTGCTGTGGCGTGCAGACGAACGAACAGATCTTCAGTCTGCCTGCTCGGCGGCCATGGCGCGTGGGGAGCCGGGACGCGACGGCGCTCCCACGGGTCCCACCGGCCCCACGGGTTCCACGACCCCGACGCCGTACACCTGCGGCACCTTTTTGGCCTCCCCGGACTTCATCCGGGGACCGTTCCGGGCTCCCCGGTGCGCTCCGCACGGGCCGCCGCGCGCTCCGCACGGGCCGCCGCGCGCTCCGCACGGGCCGCCGCGCGCTCCGCACGGGCCGCCGCGCGCTCCGCA
>NZ_JBEOWS010000438.1:0-7019 GCF_040296125.1 Streptomyces sp. NPDC002265
GGCGGGCAGCTCACCCGGCAACTTTCCCGGTCCCGAGCCCAGTTGACTCGTGCCGACCTCTGGTCCCGGCGACGTACCGACCGGTATACAAACCGAGTCGAACGCGCGAACACCGCAACGGCGCGGTGTGGCACGCCGACCTGGAACCTGGGGGAGCGCTCCATGAAGCAGCACGGCAGTCCGGCCGCACCGGCCCCGCGCCACCGCCGCGTCACCGCCCTGGGCGCGGCGCTCGGCGTCTGCGCCCTCGGCCTGGCCTCGGCCGCACCGGCCTCCGCCGACGGAGGGCACACCGGCCACGGCACGCGGTACGTGGCGCTCGGGGACTCCTACACCTCGGGACCGCTCATCCCCCGGCAGGTGGACGCGAACTGCGCCCGCTCGGACCACAACTACCCCTCGCTCGTCGCGGCGGCACGCAGGACGACCGCGTTCAAGGACGTGAGCTGCGGCGGTGCGACGACCGAGAACATGTGGAAGGCCCAGGGGACGAACGGCCCGCAGCTGGACGCGGTGCAGCGCGACACCGATCTCGTGACGGTGCAGATCGGCGGCAACGACGTCGGCTTCGGGAGCATCATCGCCACCTGCGCCCGGCTCGGCGTGACGGACGTGACCGGCAACCCGTGCCAGCGCTACTACGCCTCCTCCGGCACCGACCAGTTGACGCTCAACATCCTCGACACCGTGCCCAAGGTCGCCGCCGTGCTGCGCGCGGTGCACGCCAGGGCGCCGCACGCCCGGGTGCTCCTCGTCGGCTACCCGGACCTGCTGCCGGACGACGGCAGCGGCTGCTTCCCCTCGGTGCCGTTCGCGGCGAAGGACTTCCCCTACCTGCGGGACACCGGCAAGCGCCTCAACCTGATGCTGCGTCTGGTGGCCCTGCTGAACCGCGCGGAGTACGTGGACACCTACGGGCCCACGGTCGGCCACGACATGTGCAAGGCCCCGGCGGACCGCTGGATCGAGCCGCTCCAGCCGGCGTCCCCGGCCGCGCCCGCCCACCCCAACGCCAAGGGGGAGGAAGCCATGGCGCGTGCGGTGACCGCGGTCCTCGACTCGGGCCGCAGACACCACTGACCCGGCCGGATCCGCGCCGGACGGGGGCCCCGGCCCTCGCTCCGGCGCCGGGTCCGGCGCCCGGTGGCGTCTCCGGCCGGGCTCCCGCTCCGCCCGGACCCGCGTGCCGCGAGGCTCAGGCGGATTCCTCCCCGGATTCCTCCGCGGACTGCTCAGGCGCCGGGGCGGGCTCCTGGGCGTCGGGCGCCGAGTAGTACACGGACGTGCCCTGCTTGGTGCGCTGTGCCTGGCTCTTGGCCACCAGCCCTTCGAGCGTCGTGCGCACGACCGTCGTCTTGACGGAGCGCTCGGGGTGCTGCTGCCCCAGCGTGGTGGTGATCTCGGCGGCGGAGCGCGGTTCGCGCTGCCCGGTCAGGTGCGCGCGGACGATGTCGACGAGGGTGCGCTGGGCCGGCTCCGCGGTCTCCGCGGTCTCCGCCTTGGGCGCCGCCTTCCTGCGGGCCGACTTGGCGCCCTTGGCGCGCGGTGGGGAGCTCTTGCGCGCCTCCCGCGTGCGCCGGCCGGTGCCCGTTCCTTCAGTCGTCTTCTTGCGCGGCGCCGGCACCACTGCCGCGGTGTCGGCCTCGGCCTCTGTCGCCGTCTCCGCCTGTGTCCCGGCCGGCTCCGCCGCGCCGCCCAGGACCTGACGGATGCTCACCAGAACGGTGTGGTCCTGCTGAACCGAGGCCAACTGCTCCTGGAGCGCGGCAATTTCACCGGCGAGACGTTCCTGTTCCTTTACGTTGTGCTCCAGGTCGGCAGCCACCTGGGTGGCGTACTGCGAAGTCAGTCCGGTCGTGCCCGTAGTGGTTTCGGACATGCTGCTCACACCTCTTTCGTGGGCCCTCCGGCCCCGGTAGGCAAGCCGTGGGCGTATGCAGAACCAAATGTGCTTGCTCTTGGGGCTGGTGCCGTAAGAGTAGTGGCAATTACGGCCGCACAGCCGGTAGTAGAGATAGTACGGAACGCGACAGTGTGTCGTGTCCGCCTTGCATGTCCGGGAATCGCCTCGATGCGCTCCGGCCACCCCTGTCACGCCGCCTGGCTTCGTCATTGACAGTCAGCGGACGCGACAGCTAACTTCGCAGTACGAAGCCAGATGGAAAGGCAGTGCACCGTGGGACGGACACGTACGTACGAGTGGGACGACCCCGGCGTGACCGCGGCGGCCGCCGCGCGTGACGCCGGCATCGACTTCCTGCGCGCCATGCAGGACGGCCGGGTGCCGGGGCCGCCCATCCTCGCGACCGTGGACTTCTCGCTCGACGAGGTGGAGCCGGGACGGGTGGTGTTCTCCCTGATGCCGGGCGAGGAGCACTACAACCCGATCGGCAGTGTCCACGGCGGTGTCTACGCCACCCTGCTCGACTCGGCGGCGGGCTGCGCCGTCCATTCCACGCTCCCGCACGGCATGGCGTACACCTCTCTCGACCTGACCGTGAAGTTCCTGCGGCGGATCACGGTGGACACCGGCCGGGTGCGCGCCGTCGGCAGGGTCGTGCAGGCCGGACGCCGCACCGCCCTGGCCGAGGCCACGCTGATCGACGCGTCGGACCGGCTGCTCGCCCACGCCACCAGCAGCTGCATGCTCTTCCCGGTGTCCGCACCGCCGGCCTGAGAGCGGGTCCGCGGAGCCGGACCCGAGCGGCGCACACGAGCGAGGACGTCTCGGGTTACCCGGCGGCGTGGCGTTGACGCTGCGGGGCCGCCGCGCGGTGAGGATGGCAGCCGGTACGGGTACGGACGGATGCCGCGTCCGTCGCGGAGACTCGGCTCGGAGGCGGATGTGACGGTGCGTCGGGTCGGTATGGTCGTCCACGAGGGGCGCTCGGCGGCCGTCGACGCCGCACGGACCGTCCGCGAGTGGTGCGCCGAGCACGACGTGCAGTGCAAGGACATCGACGTGTGGCGGGACGGCGGGCGCCACAGCGCCCAGGAGGAAGTGGAGGCCGCGGGAGACCCCGACCTCATCGTCACCCTGGGCGGGGACGGGACGTTCCTGCGCGGTGCCCGGCTGGCCGCCGAGCACGACGCCCTCGTCCTCGGCGTCGACCTCGGGCGGGTGGGCTTCCTGACGGAGGTTCCCGTGACCGTGGTGCGGGCGGCGCTGGACGCCGTACGGGAGGAGCGGCTGACGGTCGAGAACCGGATGCTGCTCACGATGCGTGCCTCGCGCACGCTGGAAGTGCCCTCCGGCATGCACGAGCTGATGCGCTACGGGCGCGGTCCGATGCTGCCGCCGCCGCGCGTGCGCACCGACTGCGAGGCCGGTGACGACTGGGGCATCGCGCTGAACGTCGCCGCGCTCAACGACGTCGTCGTGGAGAAGCTGGCGCGAGACCGGCAGGTGTCGGTCGCCGTCTACATCGCCGGCCGGCTGCTGGCCTCCTACTCGGCCGACGCGCTGCTGGTGGCGACCCCGACCGGCTCGACGGCCTACAGCTTCGCCGCCGGCGGTCCCGTGGTCTCGCCCCGCGCCGAGGGGCTCGTGTTCACGCCCGTCGCCCCGCACATGGCGTTCAACCGCTCGGTCGTCGCCGCGCCCGACGAACCCGTCGCCCTGCGCGTGCTCGACCGGTCCGGTCAGGCCGCCGTCAGCATCGACGGCCAGCTGCGGGGTGTGCTCGACCCGGGGGACTGGATCGGTGTGTACGCGGCACCGCACCGGCTGCGGGCCGTGCGGCTGGGCCCGATGGACTTCTACGGCCGACTGCGTGAGCGCATGAACCTCACCGACGCCCCGGCCGCGGTGGCCGACGGAACCCCCGCCCCGCTCTGGCCGGTGACCACCCCGCCGCCGGGAGACCTCGCCCATCTGGCCCTGCCGCCCGCCCCCGGGGAGCCGGCTGCGGCCCCGTGCCCGCCGACCGCTCGCGATCCGCGTGACCCGTCGGGTGCGTGACCCGATTCTTGCGTCGGGTGGTCCGCGTGACCCGTCGGGCGAGTGACCCGATCCTTGCGTCGCCTGGACCTCGGGCGGCGGGCAGATCCCCCAAAACGGCTGCTCACATGACTTGTTGACGTCTCAACAGGGAAATCTTCAACAAGACCGTAGTCACGGCGGAATGGCCTTCGTATTGTCATGCACATGCGACCCGACGGGCGGGTCGCATGTGCATGGAGGTGTGGAATGCGCCGAAGACTTGCCACCGCTCTCGCCGGCTCGACCCTGGCCCTGGTCGCCGTCGTCGCCACCGCGACGTCCGCCGGCGCCGCACCGGCCGACAAGCCCCAGGTCCTCTCGAACTGGACGCAGACCTCCGCGTCGAGCTACAGCCTCTGGGCCGCCGCCCGCGCGAACCAGTCCGCCTGGTCCGCCTACGCGTTCGACTGGTCCACCGACTACTGCTCCGACTCCCCGGACAACCCCTTCGGCTTCCCCTTCAGCATGTCCTGCGCCCGTCACGACTTCGGTTACCGCAACTACAAGGCCGCGGGAACCTTCAGTGCCAACAAGTCCCGCCTGGACAGCGCCCTGTACGCAGACCTCGAGCGGGTCTGCGCCGCCTACAGCGGTGCCACGAAGACCGCCTGCGACGGCACGGCGTGGACCTACTACCAGGCGGTCAAGGCCTTCGGCTGACCGACGGCCCGGGCGGTCGAGGGCCCGGGCCGCCGCACCGAGGGTCCGTCCGGGGCGGCCGGCCGCCGACCCTGACGGCGAACGAGTGCGGGGTGTCGAACACGAGCCGCCCCGCACTCCGACGACTTTGCCTTTCCTTTACAACCTGCTCTTCGGGCGACTCGTCTCTCTGCGCGATGTGAAACCCGGCCCGCCGGACCTCTCCGGTCGGGCGGACCCACGAGAGAGAGCGACCCATGCGCCGAACTGTCCTCAGTACTCTGGCACTTGCGAGCACAGCCGTGCTGGCGAGCACCGTGCCCGCGTTCGCCGACGGGCGGAGCCCGAGCCCGGTCCCCAGCCCCGCTTCGACCGTGGACGCCACCCCGAGCGCCGTCCCCAGCGCCGTGCCGAGCGCCGCCCCCCGTCCGGTGCCCAGCACCGCGCCGACCCGGGCCGCGGCGCCGGGCCAGGTCAGCCGCGTCCCGAACGGAGCGCCCGACACCGGCGTGACGTCGGCGTCCACCTCGTCCGGCGAGGAGGGCGCGGTGATCGGCGGCGGCGCCGCTGCGCTCGCCCTGGCCGGCGGGACCGTGCTCGTCGTGCGTCGCCGGCGGGCGAACGGAGCATGACCCCGCTCTCCAGGCGTGCGTTCGCCACCGCGGCGCTGGTCTCGTTGCTCGCGGGCTGCGCCGGGCACGACACGGACCGGGGCACGGCGGCACACCCGACGGCCACGCCCCCCCCCGCGCGGCTGTCCGCGCGGGCGGCCACGGCAGCACCGCTCGGGCGCTCGGTCCCGGTCGGGCTGCGGATCCCGGCGATCGGGGTCGACACCCCGGTCATGCAACTGGGCCTGGCCGCGGACGGCACGGTGCAGGTGCCCCCGATCACGGCACACGACCGTGCGGGCTGGTACCGGTACTCGCCGACACCGGGCCAGGTCGGCCCGTCGGTGATCCTCGCCCATGTCACGGTCGGCGCCTACGGGGACGGGGTCTTCCGCCACCTGGCGGAGCTGCGCCGCGGCGACCGGATCGAGGCACGCCTGGAGAACGGCAGGACGGCCGAGTTCACCGTCGAGTCCGTGCGGACGGTCGCCAAGGCGGACTTCCCCGCGGACCAGGTCTACGGGGACGTGGACCGGCCCGAGTTGCGGCTCATCACCTGTGGTGGCGCCCGTACCGGTGACGGTTACCTCGACAACGTGATCGTCTTCGCCGCGCTGAGCGCCACGAGTCCCTGACCGGCACAACCGGCCTCCGGCCCTGGTCCACGGCGACGGTTTCCGGACCGCCGACCGAAGACCGCGGGCCGAAGACGCCGGACCGAGAGCCCCGGACCGGTGGAACGCACACCACCGGTCCGGGGTCCTCCTCCACGGGCCATCCGGCCCGAGCCACCCGGCCGGGCCCGTACGGTCACCGGGCCGACCGGACGACCCCTCGCCCCGGGCCTTTCGAGCCCCGGACCCCCACAGCCACGACAGTCACGACCATGGAGAGCGTTGAAACGGACCCGCGACAAGGCAGCGTCGGAGCTGTTCGCCGCCGTCTACCCGCGCCTCGCCGGCTGGTGCCGCCGCCTCGTCGACGACGACGGGACGGCCCACGAGATCGCCTCGGAGGCGTTCACCCGCCTCTGGGCCCGCTGGACGTCCGTGGAGGAGCCCCGGGGCTTCCTCTACGTCACCGCGGCCAACCTCGTGCGCGACCACTGGCGCAAGGTGGAACGCGAACGCAGAGCCGTACGCCGTGTCACCTCCGAAGCCGCCGTCCGGCCGCACGACGAGCAGGCCGACCCCTCGGTACGCCTGCTCGTGCAGGCCCTGCCGGAGCGACTGCGCGTGCCCATCCTGCTGCACTACTACGCTGACATGCCGGTCCGGGAGGTGGCCGCACTGACCGGACGCAAGGAGGGAACCGTCAAGGCCGATCTGCACGCGGCCCGAGAACTGCTCCGCGCCCACCTGAGGAGAAGCCTTGATCACAGCCTCTGACGAGGGTCCGGACTTCGACCCCGACGACCCGCTCGCCGTCATCCTGAGGCCCGCCCCCGAGTACCTCGGGCCGCCCCCGGGCCGGTACGAGGCGATCCGCCGCAGCGCGGGCCGCCGCCGACTGCTGCGTGCGGCGGCCGGGTTCGGTCTGACCTGCGCCGCCGCGGTCCTCGTCGCGCTGCCGCTGCATCCGAGCACGCCCGAGGCGCCCGTGTCCCCGGTCGTACCGCTGGCCCCGCCGCCCGCGGGCAGTCCCAGCGCCGCGCCCGAGGTCACGGCGTCGCCCGCGCCGGTCACCCCGCACGCCTCCCCGACCGCCCGGGACGGGACGTCCGCCAGGCCCACCACCCGTGACATCCCGACGCGCCAGCGGTCGGCCGTACCCAGCGCGTCGAGCGG
>NZ_JBEOWS010000439.1:0-6973 GCF_040296125.1 Streptomyces sp. NPDC002265
GCGGCGCACCGGACCCGGCGAGCGCCGGACGAGGGGTCGCGGCCGGGCGGCTAGGCCGTGGTGGCGTACGCCCCGGCCGGCTTCTCCAGAATGATCATGGGTACGCCGTCGTCGCCGCCCTTGGTCGTGCCCACCAACTCGTAGCCGACCCGGCGGTACAGGCGCAGGTTGCCCTCGCTGCGGTGGCCGGTGAACAGGCGGAACCTCTTGGCGCCGCGCTCCTCGGCGAGGGCCGACTCGGCCGCGCTCAGCAGGCGGGCGCCGATGCCGTGGCCCTGGAGGCGGGGGTGGACACAGAGCTTGCCGATGGCGGCCGCGCCGTCCTCGGCGATCCGGCCGCGCACCGAACCGACGACCTCCTCGCCCAGCCGTGCCACGTAGACGCAGTCGGAGGCGACCTCGGCGCGGACCGAGTCGAGGGTCTGGACGAGCGGGTCGATGCGGTAGTTGCCGTACAGCGCCGCCTCGCTCTGGAAGCACAGGTACTGCAACCTGAAGATCTGCTCCACGTCCTGCTCGGTCGCCACCGAGATGGTCACGCTCATGCCCATGTGCGCACGCCTCCCGCTCACCTGATCACCGGTTGTTCCTCACTCCTATCCCCGCACTCCACGAGCCGCAACCTCCGGCGCAAGCAAACGCCGAAGACAACCAAGACATTTGGCACGTTCCGGCCCGAGACTTCCCTGTGAGATACCCAACTCCCCCGCGATCTCCCGGTAGGTCGGGTCCTGCGGCGAGAGCAGTGCCTCCAGCAGCCGGGGGCAGCGGCCGGGCAGTCGGCGTACCGCGTCGCGCAGGGTGCGGCGGCCCGCGGCGCCGAGGACGAGCTGTTCGGGGCCGCGGCCGGGATCGGCGACGGGCTCGGTGCCGTACGGCCGTTCACGGCGGATCCTGCGGCGCGAGCGGCGCGCCTCGGCGCGGACGGCCTTGCGCAGCCACGCCGGCGGGTCGTGCGGCGGCGCGCCGGCCGCGAGGCGTTCCAGGAGGCGCAGCCAGACCTCCTGTTCCAGGTCGCCCGCCTCGCTCCCCGAGCCGTGCGCCTCGGCCAGGGCCTCGGCGGCGAGCAGCGGGCGCAGGGTGGTGAGCATCTCGTGGGTCATGTACCGCACGACGCGGCCGCCCGGGCGTGGGTTCGCCGGGCGGCCCGGTGTCACTCCAAAGGGGAATCAGCCGTTGACGAAGTCCGCGCGGGCCAGCACCGCGGTGTCGGCGTTGTCGGTGAAGACACCGTCGATACCGGTGGCGAAGTACGCCTGGAAGGCACCGAAGGCGTCTCCGTAGGCGTCGGCGTCGGTGCCCTTGCGGAAGCTGGTGGGCAGGAAGGGGTTCTCGTTGCGCATGGTGTAGGGGTGCAGCACCAGGCCCACCGCGTGGGCGTCCCGGACCAGGCTGGTCGGGGTGGTGAGGTTGCCCGCGGCGTCCTTCGGGACGACCAGGTCGAGGGTCGGCCCGATGCCCTGCGCGTAGCCGGCGATCTCCCGGAGACCCGCGGGCGTGACGAGGTCGGCGACCGTGCGCGGGTCACCCGTCTCGACGAAGTCCCAGGGGCGGCCGGCGGCCGTGGAGAGCAGCACGACGAGCGGGTTGTCCACCAGCGTGTTCAGACGCTGGATGCTGGTCGGCTCGAAGGACTGGAGGATGACCGGCGAGTTCCACTTGTCCTTGCCGCACTTGCGCAGCAGCTTGGCGACCCGCTCCTCCAGGCCCAGGCCCAGTTTGCGGAAGTAGGTGGGGTGCTTGGTCTCCGGGTAGATCCAGACCTGCTTGCCCCGCTTGCGGGTCTGCTCGTCCTGCCAGCGGAGCACCTCCTCGAAGGTGGGGATCTCCCAGCGGCCGTCGTAGAGGGTGTTGTGCGGGCGGTTGGCCGGGATCCGCTCGACGGCGCGCAGGGTCTTCAGCTCGGCAAGCGTGAAGTCCTCGGTGAACCAGCCGGTGGTGGAGACGCCGTCGAGGACCTTGGTGGTCCTGCGGGCGGCGAACTCCGGGTGGTCGGCGACGTCCGTGGTGCCGCCTATCTCCGGCTCGTGGCGGCAGACGAGGTGACCGTCCCGGGTGACGACCAGGTCACCGGCCTCGACGACGTCGGCGCCGAGGTCGAGGGCCAGCTGGTACGAGCCGAAGGTGTGCTCGGGCCGGTAGCCGCTGGCCCCCCGGTGGCCGATGACGGTGGGCTTCGGCAGGCTCTTCAGGCCGCCCCGGTGCCGGGCGTCGGCTCTCGCCGGACCGGCCAGGCCGAGGACCGCTCCGCTCGCGCCGAGGACCGCGGCGCCGAGCAGCGCCCGGCGTCCGGTGCCTGCCGGTTCCTCGTGCGACCCCTGCGACTGTTGTGACCCGTGCGTGCTCATGGGCACCCTCCTGCCGTCGGCTCGTGCGTGCGGGCCGATGGTAGGGCCGTGGACATGGCGCAGGAGCGGCCTCGGAGGGAACGCGCGGATGACACCGGATGGCACCTCGACGGCGGGTGGTGACGGGACGTCGGCTTGGGCGCGGGCGGTCGGGGTACCCGGGCGGTACCCGCTCGGAGCAGTCGGCCGGCGGGCGGCGTGTGTCGTCCGTCACCCGGTCCCGTGTCGTGACATCCGCGTTGCGCGCAGGTCGCGAAGCTGCACCGCAGGTAAACATGCGTCAACAATGCGTAAGACTCCGGTGAACCCGATGTGCGCCACCCGGGGGCCCGCGAGTATCGTCCTCACCTGCACAGACACATCGCACACACAGACTCGTCGCACTTCGCTCGGCCGTCTTTCGACTCCGGAGGGTCCGTTGTCCCGCTTCACGCTCATCAAGGCAGTGCTCGGACCGGTCATGCGCCTGATGTTCCGCCCCCAGGTGGAGGGCGTGGAGCATATTCCGGGCGACGGCCCGGTCATCCTGGCCGGCAACCACGTCACGTTCATCGACTCGATGATCCTGCCGCTCGTCTGCGACCGTCAGGTCTGCTTCATCGGCAAGGACGAGTACGTCACCGGCAAGGGCGTCAAGGGCCGGCTGATGGCGTGGTTCTTCACCGGCGTCGGCATGATCCCGGTCGACCGGGACGGCGGCAAGGGCGGGGTCGCGGCGCTGATGACGGGCCGCCGGATCCTGGAGGAGGGCCGGGTCTTCGGCATCTACCCCGAGGGCACCCGCTCCCCCGACGGCCGGCTGTACCGCGGCCGTACCGGTATCGCGCGGCTGACCCTGATGACCGGGGCTCCCGTCGTCCCGTTCGCCATGATCGGCACGGACAAGATCCAGCCGGGTGGCTCCGGGATGCCGCGGCCGAGCAAGGTCAAGGTCCGCTTCGGCGAGGCGATGGAGTTCTCCCGGTACGAGGGGATGGACCGGGACCGCTATGTGCTGCGGGCCGTGACCGACTCGGTGATGACCGAGGTCATGCGGCTGTCCGGCCAGGAGTACGTGGACATGTACGCAACCAAGGCGAAGGCCGCGTAGGCCTCCGGCGGTTCGGCGAAGGCCGACCGGGCTGCCGGCCGGCCTTCGGGTACCGGTGACCGGCGGCCGGTCGGCCCTCGGGTGCAGGTGCGGGTGCGGGTGACCGACGGCCGGTCGCGTTCTTCGGGTGCGGGTGCGCTGTGGCTGGTCGCGCAGTTCCCCGCGCCCCTTCAATGCCGGTGCTGCCACCGGGCGCCCGCTCCAGGCCGGTTCCACGACCGCGCGCCCTTTGCGAACCGGTTCTACAGGCGCTGGTCGCGCAGCAGGAACCAGGCCGCCACGGCCGTCGCGAGCAGGACCACAGCGCCTGCTCCCGCCGCCAGGGCCAGGCCGTCCACGAACGCCTCGCGGGCCGAGGACAGCAGTTGCCGTGCCGTGTCCGCGGGCAGGTGTCCCGCCGCCTCGACCGCGCCGCCGAGCGACTCGTGCGCCGCGGCCGGTGTGCCCGCCGGGGCGGTGAAGCCGCGGTAGACGCCGGTCATGATGGAGCCGAGCACGGCGATGCCGAGGGCCGCGCCCAGTTCGTACGCCGTCTCGGAGACCGCCGACGCGGCGCCCGCCTGCTCCTTGGGCACGCTGGACAGGATCACGTCGGCGGTGACGGTGAAGGAGAACCCGGCGCCGACCCCGACGACCAGCAGGGCGGTGCCCAGGAACAGGTAGTCCGTCGACCGGTCCAGCAGGGTGAGCGCGCCGAGCGCTAGGCCCACGGCGGCGAGGCCGCCCGAGACCACGGCCCGTACCGAGAACCGCCGTGCCGCGTGGCCCGCCACCAGTCCGGCAGCCACCGCACCGACCGCGGCGGGCAGCTCGGCCAGGCCCGCCTCGAACGGGCCCCGGCCCTGGACGAGTTGCAGGTACTGGGAGAGGAAGAACACCAGGCCGGACAGGCCCAGCACGGTCAGCAGATCGGCGAGGACGGCGCCGCTGAATCCGCGGCCGCGGAACAGCCGCATGTCCAGCAGCGGGGTCGGCAGGGTCAGCTGACGCCGGACGAATCCGTACAGAGCGGCCGCGCCCAGCACGCCCGCGGCCGCCGTCTGCCAGGTGAGGCCGTGGGTGGCGGCCTCCTTGACCGCGTAGACGACACCGATCATGCCGACCAGGGACAGCACCACGCTGATCAGGTCCCAGGGTCCGGGGCTGGGGTTGCGGGACTCCGGCAGCAGCCTGCTGCCGACGAGGACGAGGACGGCCATCACGGGCAGGTTGATCAGGAAGACCGAGCCCCACCAGAAGTGTTCGAGCAGGAAGCCGCCGACGACCGGGCCGACGGCCGTGCCCGCCGAGGCGACGGCGCCCCAGATGCCGATGGCGAGACTGCGTTCGCGCGGGTCGTGGAAGAGGTTGCGGATCAGGGCGAGCGTGGCCGGCATCAGGGTGGCACCGGCGACCCCGAGCAGGGCCCTGGCCAGGATCATCGTCTCGGGCGTGGTCGCGTAGGCGTTGAGGACGGAGATCGCGCCGAACGCGGTGGCTCCGCAGAGCAGGATCCGCTTGCGGCCGATGCGGTCGCCGAGGCTGCCCATGGAGACGAGCAGACCGGCGATGACGAAGGAGTAGACGTCGCCGATCCACAGCAGCTGGGTGCCGGTGGGCTCCAGGTCCTCGCTGATGTAGGGGGTCGCGAGGCCGAGGACGGTCGCGTCGACGGCCACCAGCAGCACGGCGAGCACGAGGACGGACAGCGCGAGCCAACGGCCCGGGCGGCGTGCCGCCTCCGTCGTCGCGGCCGGCCGCAGGGTGCTGGTCATGATTCCTCTCTCCGTGGTTCGTTCTGTCGCAGTTCGTCGTGTCGTGGCTCGTCGCGTCGCAGCGCGCCGCCGAGGAGCAGCTCGACGGTCATGCGGGTGAAGTCCTTGGCCGCGACCCGGCCTTCCGAGACCGCCCAGGCGGCGGAGGCCAGCAGTCCGTAGAGAGCCTCGGTCAGCCAGGCCGGGGTGAGGTCGATCCGGAATTCGCCGCTGTCCTGGCCGCGCCGGAACAGGGCCGCGATGCGGTTGTCGATCCGGGTCCAGCCGGTGTTCTGGCCGTCGCCCTCGAACAGCTGGTTCTCGGTGTAGAGGAAGGCGAGCAGTCCTGCGGCGGGTTCGATCGCGTGCACCAGCCGGTGCACGGCGTCACGCGCCGGCCCCTCGTCCAGGCGGGCCGCGTCCAGCGCCGCCTCGCACTCGGCGATGCCGAGGGACTCCAGCGCCCGTACGAGCGCGTCGCGCCCGGCGAACTGACGGTGCAGGGTGGCGCGGCTGATCCCGGCGGCCCTGGCGACCTCGTCCATGGTCGCGGTGGCTCTGCGGGTCAGCAGGGCGGCTGCGCTGCGCAGCACGTGGTCACGGTCGACAGCCATGAGACAAGAGTAGCCCATGTGAGACATCTTTGTCTCACCATAGGCATGTGTGACTCACGCGTGGCGGTTTCCGGACCGCAGCGGTCCGAGGTCGCTCAGTGCCAGCGCAGCTGCCCGCGCCGCTCCCAGTACGCGTGCGGCTCCTCCACCAGCGTGGCCAGCCGGGCCAGGCGGTCGTCGTCGAGGTCCACGACGGCCGCGTGCAGGTTGGAGGCGAGCTGGCCGACGGTCGCGGCACCGGACAGGACGACCCCGGCCCAGGGCCTGCGCAGCACCAGGGCGAGCGCCACCGCGTCGCAGCCGAGGGAGACCTCCGCCGCCACCTCCTTCAGCACCCGCGGCGCGTACGGCTCCGCGAGCCGTCCGTTGGCCATGCCCTCCTTGACGATCACCGTGAGTCCGGCGTCGTGCGCCTCGGCGAGGGCCGGGGCGGCGGAGGTCTCCAGGATGTTGTACGTCGCCTGGACGGTACGGAAGAGGGGCTCGCCCTCGACCGTCACGGCGAGCGCGGCACGGATGGCCTCGGCCTGGTCCGGGCCGCTGGTGGAGAAGCCGACGGTGGCACCGCGGGCGGCCGACTCCGCGAGCTTCGCGTGCAGTTCCTTGTCGGTGAGGGCCGGGCTGTCCGGGGTCACCGAGTGGATCTGATAAAGGTCGAGCCGGTCGCCGAGCAGCGCCTCGGTCTCGGCGCGCTGCCGCTCGTACGTCGCCAGGCCGTGGTCCTTGACCTCGTGCCGCTCGGCCTCGACGGACCAGTCCGCGGTGTACGTGTAGCCCCACTTGCTGCCGACGACGACGTCGTCGGCCTCGGGGTGCGCGCTCAGCCACGCGCCGAGGAACTCCTCCGCACGGCCGTAGGAGCGGGCGGCGTCGAAGTAGCGCACGCCCTGGGCGTAGGCGGCGTCAAGGAGTTCATGGGTCCGCTCGCGCAGCGCGTCGACACTGCGCGCGGACGGCAGGTCCTGTTCCCGGCCGAGGTTGATGTAGCCGGGCCGGCCGACGGCTGCGAGACCGAGACCGAGGTGGCAGGTGGGCGTCGTGGCGGTGGCGAGGCGGTTGAACGGCATCGCTGGCTCCGGTTCGGTCGGCTCCTTGCGGCTGCAACCAAACCTAACCGCCCTCGTGACGGTGAAACGTGAGCGCGCCGCCGGACGGTTTCGGGGGCGGGTCGTGGTCCGTACTCCCCCG
>NZ_JBEOWS010000440.1:0-6892 GCF_040296125.1 Streptomyces sp. NPDC002265
GATCAGTTGCGGCGCCCCTCCTTCATCGTCCTCCCCGCATGTCCACCGCCCCTCGCCGGGGCGCGCTGCCGACGTGCCTGCACCCGGATGGGATCATGCCCGAATCCACCCTTTCCTCTCGCACCGTCCTCGTCACCGGCGCCACGTCCGGCATCGGCTACGAAACCGCCCGGCAGCTGGCCGAGCGCGGCGCCACCGTGCTGCTGCACGGCCCCACTGCCGAGGAGACCCAGGCCGCCGCCGACCGCCTGATCGCCACGTCCGACGTGAAGGCCGACCAACTGGTCACCCATTGCGCCGACTTCGGCCGTCTCGAAGAGGTCGAAGCCCTCGCCGACCAGGTCATCGCCGCCCACCCGCATCTCGACGTCCTGGTGAACAACGCCGGCATGGCGGCACCCGAACAGCACACCATGACCGCCGACGGCAACGAGGTCGCCTTCCAGGTCAACTTCCTCGCCCACTACCTGCTGACCCGCCAGCTGGAACCGGCGCTGACCACCGACCCGGGCGGCCGCGTCGTCAACGTCTCCTCCTCCCTGCACCGCTCGGGGTCGATCCAGTGGGCCGACCCCAACCGTGCCCGCCGCTACTCACGCCTCGCCGTCTACGCGCAGTCCCAGCTCGCCCTGACGGTGTTCACGGCCGACCCCCGCGTCACGGCCGTCTCCGTGCATCCGGGCGTGTGCGACACCGCGCTGCTGCCGCTCTACGCCCACGAAGGCGTCACCGCGGCCGAAGGGGCGGCGCACGTGGTCCGGCTGTGCGACCCGGCGGTCGAGATCGTCAACGGCGCCTACTACGACCGCGGCGTGCGGATGGAGCCGGCCCCGGCCGCGAGGGAGGACCGCACGATCCGGCGCCTGAGCGCGCTCGCGGACCTGCTGGTCGGCCGCACCGCTTGAAGAACCCTTCCGAACCGAGGAGTTGACGAACATGTCGAAGTGCGCCCGCAAGAAGAGGGCCCGCCGCAGGAAGAAGGCCAACCACGGCGGCAAGGCCAACCAGGGCTGAACGACCGGCCGGCTGGAACTGCTCGGTGCACGACCGCGCCAGCCGCCTCCTGGCCTGGACCGCCGGTTTCCGCCTGGTCCGCGAATACGTCCACCACGCGGCGGGGAGCCCGGTCTCACGCCACCGGCTCAGCGCATGGCGACGCACCCGGCCGCACCGAGGGGCACGGCCATGCTCGCCGCAACGCGGCCAGTTCGTGGTTGAGCAGGACGACGTTGACGCTTCCCTGACCCAGGAAGCCCAGCTGGCGGCCACTCACGTGCGCGGCGACGAGGTCCCGGACCGCGGCCGGGTTCAGGCCGCGGGCCTTCGCCACCCGGTTCACCTGCTCGTATGCGTACGCGGGTGAGATGTCCGGGTCGAGCCCGGAACCGGAGGCGGTCACGGCGTCGGCGGGGACGCGGCCCGGTGGGACACCGTCGAAGGCGGCGACCGCCGCCCGGCGCTGGGCGATCGTCTTGACGAGAGTGGTGTTGTTGGGGCCGAGGTTGGAGGCCCCGGAGCTGGTCGCGTCGTACCCGGTACCGCCCGCCGCGGACGGGCGGGGCTGGAACCAATGGGGATCGGGGGCCGGAATGCGCTGCGGCAGGTCGAAGCTCTGGCCGATGAGGGCGGAGGCGACCGGGCGTCCGTGGTCTTTGATCAAGGATCCGTTGGCCTGGTGCGGGAAGAAGACCTGGGCGATGGCGGTGACGGCCAGCGGATAGGCGATACCGGTGATCACGGTGAGGACGAGCAGCATACGCAGCGCCGCCAGGTGGTGCCGGACCACTTGGGTGAGGGAACCGGACATGAGGATCGTCCTCCTTGTCGGTCAGCGCAGTCCGGGGACGAACTGGACGATCAGGTCGATGGCCTTGATGCCGAGGAAGGGCAGCACCAGGCCGCCGAGGCCGTACAGCCGGATGTTGCGGCTCAGCAGGGCCGCTGCCGAGGAGGGCCGGTAGCGCACTCCGCGCAGAGCCAGGGGAATCAACGCGATGATGATCAGCGCATTGAAGATGATCGCCGAGGAGATCGCGGAGGTCGGGCTGTGCAGACCCATGATGTTGAGACGGCTCAGTCCCGGATAGACGCCGGCGAACATGGCGGGGATGATCGCGAAGTACTTGGCCACGTCGTTGGCGATGGAGAACGTGGTCAGCGCGCCGCGGGTGATCAGCAGCTGCTTGCCGATCTCGACGATCTCGATGAGCTTGGTCGGGTTGGAGTCGAGGTCGACCATGTTGCCGGCCTCCTTGGCGGCCGACGTACCGGTGTTCATCGCCACCCCGACGTCGGCCTGGGCGAGCGCCGGGGCGTCGTTGGTGCCGTCGCCGGTCATCGCGACGAGCTTGCCGCCCGCCTGCTCCCGCTTGATGAGGGCCATCTTGTCCTCGGGAGTGGCCTCCGCGAGGAAGTCGTCGACGCCCGCCTCCTGGGCGATCGCCTTCGCCGTCAGCGGGTTGTCACCCGTGATCATGACGGTCCTGATGCCCATGCGGCGCAGCTCCTCGAACCGCTCCCGCATGCCGTGCTTGACGACGTCCTTGAGGTGGATGACACCGAGGATCCGGGCGCTGTCCACACCTGACCGCCGGATCACCTCACCGACGACCAGTGGTGTGCCACCGGTGGCGGAGATGCCGTCGACCAGCGGGCCGACCTCGTCGGTGGGGTGGCCGCCGTGTTCCCGGACCCAGCGCATGACCGCGGTGGCGGCGCCCTTGCGCAGGGAGCGGCTGTCCGGCCCGTCCGTGAGGTCCACCCCCGACATCCGGGTCTGCGCGGTGAACGGGACGAACCCGGCGTGCGCGAGTTCGCCCTCGGTCCGGGCGCGCAGGGCGTGGCGTTCCTTGGCGAGGACCACGATCGAGCGCCCTTCGGGCGTCTCGTCGGCGATCGAGGACAGCTGGGCCGCGTCCGCCAGTGTCTCCGGATCCACGCCGTCGACCGGCAGGAACTCGGCGGCCTGCCTGTTGCCGAGGGTGATGGTGCCGGTCTTGTCCAGGAGCAGGGTGTTGACGTCGCCCGCAGCCTCGACGGCACGGCCGGACATGGCCAGGACGTTGCGCTGCACCAGCCGGTCCATGCCCGCGATGCCGATCGCCGACAGGAGGGCGCCGATCGTGGTCGGGATCAGCGCGACGACCAGTGCCACCAGGACGACGATGGACTGTTCGGCACCGGCGAAGATGGCGAAGGGCTGCAACGTCACCACCGCGACCAGGAAGACGATGGTCAACGAGGCCAGGACGATGTTGAGCGCGATCTCGTTCGGTGTCTTCTGCCGGGCCGCGCCCTCCACCAGCGCGATCATCCGGTCGATGAACGTCTCGCCGGGTTTCGAGGTGATCCGCACCACGATCCGGTCGGAGATCACCGTCGTACCGCCCGTCACTGCCGAGCGGTCGCCACCCGATTCACGGATGACGGGCGCCGACTCACCCGTGATTGCGGCCTCGTCCACGCTCGCGATGCCCTCGACCACATCGCCGTCACCGGGGATGAGCTCACCGGCTTCGACCACGACGAGATCGCCGGGCCGCAGTTCGGCGCCCGGCACCTTCTCGGTGACCTCCGGCGTTCCGGCCCGCCCGGGCAGGACGACACGGCGGGCCACGGTGTATTTCTTCGTCCGGCGCAGCGTCTCCGCCTGTGCTTTGCCGCGTCCTTCCGCCACGGCCTCCGACAGGTTGGCGAAGACCACGGTCAGCCACAGCCATACGGTGATCACCCAGGGGAAGACGCCGGGAGCCCTGATCGCCGAGAGGCTGGTCAGCACCGCGCCGACCTCCACCACGAACATCACAGGATTCCTGACCATGAGGCGCGGGTCGAGCTTGCGCAGCGCGTCGGGGACCGAGGCGAGGACCAGCCTGGGGTTCAGCGTTCCGGCGGGGATCCGGTGCGGTTCGGTCTCCGGCGGGCGCTGTGGCGCCGCGGCTTCCAAGGTGGTGGACATCAGTGCAGCCCTTCCGCGAGCGGCCCCAGCGCGAGCGCGGGCAGATAGGTGAGGCCGACGACGACGATGATCACCGCGGACAGCAGGCCGACGAACTGCGGCCGGTGCGTGGGCAGTGTGCCCGCCGTGACGGGCACCGGCTGCTGCTGGGCGAGCGATCCGGCGAGTGCCAGTACGAACACCATCGGCAGGAAGCGGCCCAGGAGCATGGCGAGTCCCAGGGCGGTGTTGTACCAGACGGTGTCGGCGCTCAGCCCGGCGAACGCGGAGCCGTTGTTGTTGGCGGCCGAGGTGAAGGCGTAGAGCACTTCGGAGAAGCCGTGCGGTCCGTGGTTGAGCATCGCCGCCCGTTCGCCCGGCAGGGCCATGGCGAGACCGGTGCCGACAAGCACGATGGCGGGGGTGGTCAGGATGTACAGCGAGGCGTACTTCATCTCGCGGCCGCGCAGCTTCTTGCCGAGGTACTCGGGCGTACGACCGACCATGAGGCCGGCGATGAAGACCGCCACGACGGCCAGCACCAGGATCCCGTAGAGGCCGGATCCCGTGCCGCCGGGCGCGATCTCGCCGAGCATCATGTTGAAGATCGTCAGGCCGCCGCCGCCCGGCGTGAGCGAGTCATGGGCGGAGTCGACCGCACCACAGGATGTCAGGGTCGTGGACACGGCGAACAGGGCCGAGGCCCAGATCCCGAAGCGCTGCTCCTTGCCCTCCATCATGCCGCCGGCCGCGTGTCCGGCCGTACTGCTCACGCTGTGCAGCTCGTTGGCGGTGACGACGGCGACCGAGGCGGCCCAGATGAGTGCCATCACGGCGACGACGGCGTATCCCTGCCGTCTGTCACCGACCATCGTGCCGAAGGTACGGGGCAGCGAGAAGCTGATCACCAGAAGGAGATAGATCTCCAGCCAGTTGGTGAACGGGTCGGGGTTCTCGAAGGGGTGGGCGGAGTTGGCGTTGTAGAACCCGCCTCCGTTGGTGCCGAGTTCCTTGATGGCCTCCTGGGAGGCGACCGGACCGCCGGGGATGGACTGGTGCTGCCCGGCGATGGTGGTGATCGACTCGAAGCCGTGGAAGTTCTCGACCGCGCCTGACGCGACCAGCACGACCGCCATGACCAGCGAGATCGGCAGCAGTACGCGCAGCACGATCCTGGTGAGGTCCTGCCAGAAGTTGCCGACCCGGTCGGTCTTCTTCCGGGTGAACCCGCGGATCAGGGCCGCGACCACGGCGATTCCGACGGCCGCCGAGACGAAGTTCTGCACCGCCAGGCCCGCCATCTGCACCAGATGGCCCAGCGTCGACTCGCCCGCATACGCCTGCCAGTTGGTGTTGGTGACGAAGGAGGCCGCGGTGTTGAAGGACAGGTCGGCGGTGACCGGCCTTGTGCCGAGGGAGAGCAGCAGATGGTTCTGCAGCCGCAGGAAGCCGTACAGGAACAGCACCGAGACCACGGAGAACGCGAGCACGCTGCGCAGATAGCCGGGCCACGTCTGTTCGGCATCGGCCTGCACGCCGCCCGCCCGGTAGATCACGCGTTCCGCGCACCAGTGGCGGGGGGAGGTCAGCACATGGGCCATGTGGTCGCCGAGCGGCCGGAAGGTCAGGGCCAGCGCGCCGACCAGGGCGATGATCTGCAGCCAGCCCGCGAGAGTGGCGTTCATGGAGAGCCTCTCCAGCTGCGGACCGCGAGGGACCCCAGCTAGAACTTCTCGGGAAAGATCAGGCACAGGATCAGGTAGACGACCAGACAGACGGAGACGACCAGGCCGATCGTGTTGTCCAGGCTCACAGCCTGCTCACTCCCCTGGCGATCAGACCGATCAGCGCGAACGCGGCGATGACGAGAGCGATGAATCCGAGATCCGACATGAGTGACACCTCGTGGCAACGAGGGGAAAGGAGCGCCGGCCTGCACTTGCGGGCGGCAGAACTGGAGAATTCCGGCAAAACCCTCCTCTATCAGTAGAGCCGTGCGCCAGCCGCTTGGTCAGACCTGTTAGCGGGGCCATGACGCCCCTGGGCGGTTTCTTGAGATGTTCTTGACGCGCGCCGCTGCGGCCGAGCCCGCGGGAGTCGGACTCGGCCGGTCGTGGCCCGGGCGGGCCGGCCGGCGAGGGAGGAAGGCCGGTCCGCCCCGGAATCCTTAAAGCAGCCCTTCCGCCACCGGCCCGAGCGCGAGGGCCGGCAGGACGTCGAGCAGCACCAGGACGAGGGCGGCTCCGGTGGCGAGGACGGCGAAGTTGACGCGGTGGGCTTGGAGCGTGCCGGCGGTGACGACGCCGGGCTGCCGGCGGGCCGGCGAGAGCGAGCAGGGCCGCATGCCACAGCTGCTCAGGTTTCAGCAGCCCGCCGCCGATCCGCCGGGTGGGCCCCGGGGCGGGCGGCAGTACGGCGTCGTCGGGCTTGCTTCTCACGGGTACGGGAGCGGTCATCAGAAGCGCTCCGGCTTGATCAGGGCCACCACGAGGTAGGCAAGGAGACCGATCGCGACGATCAGCCCGACGACGTTCTCGGTCGTCACAGGGACCTCACAGGCCGTTCGGAGGAAACGGATGGCGCCTCCGGGCGAGGGCCGGGCCAAGGCTCGCCCGGAAGCAAATCGGAGGGCGAACCGTGGGTCCAGAGGCCCACGTCGCGGTTGCGGCGGCCCGGTCAGCGCGCGCAGCGCGGACTCGGCGAGCCGGATCCACGCCTTCCGGGAACCGAGCGTCGCGATCAGTCGGCGCTCGGAGGTGAAGCCCCGGTCACCATCGCATCCAGCAGAAGCCCGAGGGTGTCGACCCCGATGTGCCGTTTACGGCCGTTGATCTCTTCCCCCCGGCGAAGCCCCTGGTCGCGTCCCGCGCCGACCGTGGAACCGGCGGCTGGGCCCTTGTCCCACGGCCGGCGTCTACGCCTTCCACCAGGCCAGGATCCCGGTCCCGTGCAGCC
>NZ_JBEOWS010000441.1:0-6769 GCF_040296125.1 Streptomyces sp. NPDC002265
GAAACGGGAAGGACCCCAGCTCATTCGTGCACTGAGCTGGGGTCCTACCGGTAGGCCCTGTGGGACTCGAACCCACAACCAATGGATTAAAAGTCCACTGCTCTGCCAATTGAGCTAAGGGCCCAGGCGATGTTGCCTCCCCGAGCATAGCCGGACAGGGCCGGGTCTCCGATCGGGTATCGGGGACCCGGCCGCGTCGGACGGCGTGGCGGCGCCGCGGTGAGCCGGGAGTGTCATGGATCGACCGGTTCGGGAGCCCCCTTGGCGGACGCCTCGCGGGCGATGGTGCGGGCGTGTTCGGGGTTGAGGAACCAGTGCCGGGCGGAGGCCAGCCACCAGGTCGCGGCGAAGCCCAGGACGACGAGGACGGCGACGGGGGCGTAGTTGAACGTCTCCCAGGTGACCGGGGAGACCTGCGGCAGCATGAACAGGACCGTGATGGCCAGCACCCAGACCACCGCGACCACGCCGATCGCCCGCGACCAGCGGCCCAGGTGCCACGGGCCGCGCTCGAACTCCTCGCCCTTGCGCAGCCGCAGCAGGGTCGGCACGACATAGGCGATGTAGAGGCCGATGACGGCGATCGAGGTCACCGCCGCGTAGGCCGTGACGTTGATCAGATAGGGCAGGCCGAGGACGAGCGCGCCGGCCGCCGCCAGCCAGACCGCCGCGACGGGGGTGCGGGTACGCGGGCTGACGGTGTGCCAGACGTGCGAGAACGGCAGGGCGCCGTCCCGCGAGAAGGCGTAGATCATGCGGCTGTTGGCCGTCACCGAGGCCATGCCGCAGAACAGCTGCGCGCCGATCACGACCAGCAGGAGCAGCTTGCCGGCCGTCGCGCC
The DNA here is from genome assembly GCF_040296125.1 of Streptomyces sp. NPDC002265. Taxonomy (NCBI): domain Bacteria; kingdom Bacillati; phylum Actinomycetota; class Actinomycetes; order Kitasatosporales; family Streptomycetaceae; genus Streptomyces; species Streptomyces sp. NPDC002265. The sequence goes on from NZ_JBEOWS010000441.1 coordinate 843, forward strand.
CAGCGCGTCGAGGAGGATCTGGGCGGGCGGCGCGCCGGTGGGCGAGGCGAGTTCGTCGTCGTAGGACTGGATCGCGTAGGTGAAGCCCAGCAGGAGGACGAAGCCGGCGATCCACGAGGTCCAGATCGAGCGGACGATGCCCTTGGGGCCGGCCGTCGACGCGTCGTGGGTCTCCTCCGTCATATGGGCGGAGGCGTCGTAGCCGGTGAAGGTGTACTGGGCCATCAGCAGGCCGAGCAGGACGACATAGACGCCGCTGCCCCAGCCGGTGTTGTTCACGAACTTCGTGAACACGAAGGACGTCGACTGGTGGTGGTCCGGGGTGAAGGCCAGCGCGCCGACGATGACCGCCACGCCGATCACGTGCCACCACACGCTCACGCTGTTCAGCAGCGCGACGATCCGCACGCCGAAGGTGTTGAGCAGGCCGTGCAGCAGCAGGATCGCGGCGAAGAGCAGGACCGTGCGGCCCGGCGTCACCTCGAAGTCGAACTGGAGGTTGAGGTAGGCGCCCAGGAAGGACGCCGCGCCGAAGTCGATCCCGGCCGTCACCGCCACCTGGCCGAGCACGTTGAACCAGCCCGTGAACCAGGCCCAGGCGGCGGCCGTGCGCGGGGGCGCGAGCCGGTGCGCCCAGAAGTACAGGCCCGCCGACGTCGGGTAGGCCGAGCAGATCTCGGCCATGGACAGGCCGACGAAGAGGGTCATCAGGCCCACCGCGACCCAGCCCCAGGTGATCACGGCGGGGCCGCCGGTGTTCATGCCGAAGAGGTAGAGGGTCAGGCAGCCCGACAGGACCGAGATGATCGTGAAGGAGACCGCGTAGTTGGAGAACGCCGACATCCGGCGGGCCAGCACCTGCGTGTATCCGAGCTGGGCAAGCCGTTCCTCGTCCGAGAGCCCGCTCTTCTTGCCGTCATCTGTCATGCCCCCAGCGATTCCCTCGCCGAGGGCATGACATGCGTCACACGGTGGCTAGAAAATGCCCTTGTATACGCCCCAGCCGCCGGCGATCTTCGTGCGCGGCCCGAAGGACCCCTTGCCGGTGCCGTCGTTGCGGTACAGGTTGCCCGCGGTGTCCCGCGCGACCAGGTCCGCCCGGCCGTCGCCGGTGATGTCACCGACGCCGACGACGGCGTTGTACGACGCGCCCCAGGCGGAGACTGCCTTCACCCGGGCCTTGAAGCCGCCGGAGCCGTTGCCGTCGTAGCGCCACAGGGTGTTGGCCCTGTCCTGGGCGAGCAGGTCGCCGACGCCGTCGCCGTTGAAGTCGCCGACGCCGACGATCTTCTTGTAGCCCTTCCAGTCGTCGAAGAGCTTCACCCGGGAGGCGAGCTTGCCCGCGCTGGTGGTCCTGTACAGGTAGACCGTGCCGGTGGCGGCGTTGCGGGCGATCAGGTCGGGCAGCCCGTCCTTGTTCACGTCGCCGGGCGAGGTCAGCACGTCGTACTGCTTCCAGCCGGTGCCCAGCGACACGTGGCTGCTCGCCGGGGTGTACGAGCCCGCGCACCGGCCGAGGTAGCGGCGCAGTTCGCCGTTCGGCATCCGGATCAGGGTCTCGGCGCACCGGTCGCCCGTCATGTCGCCGAACGGCACCACCACGGTCCCGGCGGGCCAGCCGGAGCCGGAGAGCGCCCCGGCCACGGTGCCGTTGCCCGGGGAGTAGCGCACGCCGAGCCGGCCGGACGCGTCGAGCGTGACCAGGTCGCCGTAGCCGTAGCCGCCCAGGTCGTGGTGGACCGGCAGACCGCCGGAGAGCACGACCGAGCCGCCGCTCGTGTAGGTGCCGGTGCCCTCGGTCGCCGTGGCGGTCAGGGTCCAGGTGTAGCGGCCGTTGTACGGGACCGCGCCCGTCTCCGTCCGCGCGTTCCAGCCGGCCTCGGGGGCCGTGCCGATGCCGGACCGGGTGCGCACCGTACGGCCGAGGACGTCCTTCAGGGTGAAGGTCCAGGTGGCCGGCTTGTTCAGCTGCCAGACGCTGTTCCACCAGTCGTCCCGGACATTGACCGAGTTGTCGTCGACCTCGGCCTCGATCAGCGCCAGCGGCTGGGACGGCACCCCGCTCTGCACGATGTGCACGGTGTGCTCGGTATCCACGTAGGCGATGTCGCCGCCGAACTTGTCCACCGACCAGGTCAGCCGCCGCTGGTCGGCGGTGTTCCCGGCGGGCAGGTCGGCGATCGCGCGCGGGGCCACCGCCGTACCCGAGTGGAAGTCGGTGAGCAGCAGCTTCCCGGCCGTGCGGTCGTGCTGGACGAGATAACCGTCGCCGGCCAGGGCGGGCCCGGACGGCACGGTGATGTTCTTCCTGGCCGTACGGTCGTACACGCCCGCCGGGCCGGTGGCGCCGCAGTTCCAGTAGACCCAGCGGCCGACCGCCTGGAGCTCCTGGACCGTGCAGGGCGCGCCGGTGGCGAGGGTCTCGACCGTCTTCTTCTGTTCCAGGTCGTAGGCGGTGACGGTGCCGTTGCCGGTCCCCGGCGTGTACAGCCGCGAGCCCCACACGGAGGCGGCGGTGACGGCGCGGGTCAGGCGCACGTCGTGCACGAGGTAGGGCTGCGTGGCGTCGACGTACTGCTTGCCCGTCGAAGCCGCGTTGTAGACGAAGTAGCGGCCGGTGATGTCGACGAAGTGGCCGCCCGTGACGACGGGATCGGCGCCGTGGTCGAGGTAGCTGTCGCGGCTGTCCCAGATCTGAGCGCGTTCCTGGCCCTCCTGCCCCTCGGCGTTGCCGAAGAAGACGCCGACGTTTCCGTTGCCGGCCGCCCGCAGCTCCGTGCAGGAGCCCGCGTCGCAGCCGACCTGGTGGAAGTGCGCGCCGTTCGCGAACGTGCCCGCGTAACCGCGGGTGTCCCGCTCGCCCGCCGCGGTGCCGTCGGCCGTGATCGCGCGGTTGGTGACGTAGGGATCGCCGTTCGGGGCGTTCTCCACGGTCGTCAGGACACCGCCGGCGTAGTCGAGGCCCCACACCCCGCCGGTCCGCAGGGGCATGGGGGTGGTGTCCGCGGCCGCCGGGCCCGCGGTGGTCAGAGTGCCGGCGCCGAGGGCGGCCAGGCTCGTCAGGGTGAGCACGATCCGGGCACGCCGGTTCGCGGTGAAGCGTGAGTGCACACGCCGAGGCAAAAGGTCCCTCCCCAGGGAAAAGAACACCATGGCGGCGAGAGGACGGAAACCTCATCGCCAGGAGCGCGCTGCTGCGCCGAGGACCCCCTCGTCCGCGCCCCGTCGAGCCAAGTCGAAGTCAAAGGATGTTAACAGTCGTCGCATGATGAACGGTATTGAAAATAAAGGCCGTTGGGCTGCTCGTGGAGCACCGCGCGGAGTGCCGCGACGGGCGCGGGAAAGGCCGAAGGGCCCGTACGACCGGAGTCGTACGGGCCCTTCGTGGGTCGGTCGGCAGACGTCAGCCGTTGCGCTTCCAGCGCGGCTTGTCGTCGCGGCGGCCGAAGGAGGAACCGGAGCCGGAGCCGGAGCCGGTGCCGCGGTGGTCGTCACGACGGCCGTGGGGACGGTCGTGACCGGCGGAGCGGAAGCCCGGACGGTCGTCGCGGCGGTCGCGGTTGAAGGGGCGGTCGCTGCCACGGTGGCCGGGGCGCTCGTCACGACGGTCACGGTTGAAGCCGCCCCGGTCGTCACGACGCTCGAAGGAACGGCCACCACGGTCGTCACGACGCTCGAAACCACGGTCACGGTCGCCACCGAACGAACGGCCACCACGGTCGCCGCCACGGTCGTCACGACGGTCACGGTTGAAACCGCCCCGGTCGTCACGACGCTCGAAGGAACGGCCACCACGGTCGTCACGACGCTCGAAACCACGGTCACGGTCACCGCCGAACGAACGGCCACCACGGTCGCCGCCACGGTCATCACGACGGAAGCCGCCACGGTCGCCACCGCGCTCGTCACGACGGTCACGGTTGAAACCGCCCCGGTCGTCACGACGCTCGTACGAGGAGGACGAGGGCGCCGTGCGCTCCTCGCGCTCGGCCCGGTCGACGTCCTGCGCGGCCGGCTGCTCCGGCACGGAGACCTCGGCGACGGCCTGCGCCGACTCGGTCTGCGCCTCGGCCACCGCGGCCTGCGGGTCCTCGCCGCGCTCGCGGGCGACCCGGGCGACGAGGCGATCGGCCTCCTCGCGCAGCTCGCTCGCGCGGCGCTGGGCGCGCTCCAGCTCCTTGGTGAGCTGGGCGACCTCGCGCTCGGCCTGCTGCGCGGCGTTGCCCGCGGACTCGGCCTGGACCTCGGTCATCGAGCGGGCGCCGGTGATCTCGGCGACCTCCGGCTCGAAGGCGGCGCCGCCCTGGATGATGTGGCGCCCGGCGTCGACGCCCGCGTCCTCCATGAGGCGGAAGATCTGGCGGCGCTGGTGCGGCAGGGAGAGGGAGACCACGGTGCCCGTGCGGCCCGCACGCGCGGTACGGCCGGCCCGGTGCAGGTAGTCCTTGTGGTCGCCGGCCGGGTCGACGTTGAGGACCAGGTCGATGCCGTCGACGTGGATGCCTCGCGCGGCGACGTCGGTGGCGACCAGGACGTTGACGTAACCGTCCTTGAAGTCCGCCAGCGTCCGGGTACGGGCGCCCTGGGTCATGCCGCCGTGCAGCGCGTCGGCCTTCACCCCGGCGTCGCGCAGCTGCTCGGCGACGCGGTCGGCGCCCAGCTGGGTGCGGACGAAGATGATGGTGCGGCCCTTGCGGGAGGCGATCGCGGCCGTGACCGGCGCCTTGTCCTTGGGCTTCACGATGAGGATGTGGTGGCTCATCGTGGTGACCGCGCCCTGGGCCGCGTCGACCTCGTGGCTGACCGGGGCGTTGAGGTACCGGTCGACGAGGGTCTTGATCTCGTTCTCCATCGTCGCGGAGAAGAGCATGCGCTGACCGCCGGCCGGGACCTGGTCCAGCAGCTCGGTGACCTCGGGCATGAAGCCCAGGTCGGACATCTGGTCGGCCTCGTCGAGGACCGCGATCTGCACGTCCTCCAGGGAGCAGGCGCCGCGGTTGATGATGTCGCGCAGCCGGCCCGGGGTGGCGACGAGGACGTCGACGCCGCGCTCCAGGGCGTAGATCTGGTTGCCCATGGAGGTGCCGCCGCAGACGACCTTCATCTTCAGGCCGAGGACGTCGCCGTAGGGCTGGAGGGCGTCGGCGACCTGCATGGCCAGCTCACGGGTCGGGGTGAGGATGACCGCGCGGGGCTTGTGCTTCTGGGTACGGCCGCCGGCCAGCGTGGCCAGGGTCGGCAGACCGAAGGAGAGGGTCTTGCCGGAGCCGGTGCGGCCACGGCCGAGGATGTCCTTGCCGGCCAGGGCGTCCGGGATGGTCGCGGCCTGGATCGGGAAGGGGACCGTCACGCCGTTCTGGGCGAGCTTGCGCACGACGCCCTCGGGCAGGCCGAGGTCCGCGAAGCTCACCTGCGGGGCCTCGGACGCCGTCTCGACGGCCGTCTCGACCGTCGCCTCGACGGTGTCGACGTTCTCGTCGTTCTGCCCGTTCGAGGGCACGACGGCGTGATCAGTACTGGAAATGGACATGCGAATGCGAAACCTTCCGGAGTCTCTTCGGCACGCGCCCGTCAACTCCGTGAGTCGCATTACGACCGCCTCAATGCGGTCCGCCACGGCAAGGGAGAGTACGCGCCACACGGCGCGCTCTGTGTTGGCGCCGGGCAAATGGGATCAAACGATCTACGAACGATCTACCACCATACGCACCCTCACCCACCTTAGGCAAATCTCTCCCCATAACCGCAGGTCACGAGGGCTTCCCGGCCTTGGAAAGCATGGATCACAGCGCCGGGAGTCCCGCCCTGGGCGCGGGCTCGCGCTGCGCCAGCTGGGGCAGGCTCTCCCCGTGCGCCGAGGACGACGGCTCCGCGGTCGACGGCTCCGGCGACTGCGGAGCGGTCGTCACCGGGTCCTCGGACGGCTC
>NZ_JBEOWS010000442.1:0-6763 GCF_040296125.1 Streptomyces sp. NPDC002265
GCCTCGGCCAGCGTGCGCTTCTCGTACGCCCTGGCGTCCGCGGGCTTGCGGATGTCCGCCTGGAGCTGCTGCTCGCGGCGGTTGGCCTCCAGTTCCGCGACCCGGGTCTCCTGGACGACGACCTCCTGCCGGGCAGCGGCGTCGGCGAGCGGACCGGCCTGCCGCGCCTTCGCCCCCGCGTGGTCGCGTTCGGCCTGGTAACCGGCCTGGAGGATCTCGCTGTCCCGGGTGGCCTCCGCCATCCGCGCGTACGACTGCTGCTCGGCCTCGGTGGCGAGACGGTTCGCCTCCGCCTGCGCGATGCGCGCGTCCCGCTGGACGGCGGCGGCGTGCGGCATCGCCAGGTTCTGGATGTACCCGGTCGGGTCCTCGATCTCGTGGATCTGCAACGAGTCGACGATGAGTCCGAGCTTCTCCATCTCCGTGCCGCAGGCGGCCCGGGTCTGCCCGGTGAGTTTGTCCCGGTCCCGGATCATGTCCTCGACCGTCAACCCGCCCACGATGGACCGCAGATGACCGGCGAAGACGATGTGCACCCGCTCCGACATCAGCTTCTGCTGGTCGAGGAAGCGGCGTGCCGCGTTGGCGATCGACACGAAGTCGTCGCCCACCTTGAAGATGACCACGCCCCGCACCTTGAGCGGAATGCCCTGGTGGGTCACGCAGTCCACGTGCAACTCGGTCTCGTTCAGGTCGAGCGAGAGCTTGCGCACCGCCTGCACGCCGGGCAGCACCAGCGTGCCGCGCCCCGTGACGATGCGGAACCCCATCCCCGCTTCGAGCCCCTCGGTCCGGTGCGCGGAACCGGAGATGATGAGTGCCTCGTTGGGCTCGGCAACTCGCCACATCAACTTGAAAACACCGACCAGCACGAGGACGGCGGCTACCGCCGCCCCCGCTACGACGCCGACGAACATCGGCATACGCCCCCTTTGAATGGTGCCCTTTCGGCACCGAACGAAGGGAGTGTGCTCCTGCGCGGACACGGGGAGAAGACGCTGACGGAACCTTGTCGCAACCTTGACACACAGGGCTCTCACCTGCGCCGGTGCGGGCTCAACTGTCGTACACGGCAGTGACGTAGACCGTGCGCGGCGGCAGGTGCTCCACCACCATGACCACGGTGCCGCGCTCCAGCCGCTCGGTGCCCGAGGCGGAGTACGCCAGGAAGTGCTCAGCCCCGCCGCGCACCCGGACGATCACCTCGCCGACCAGCCCGGGGCCGACCGTCCCGGTGACCCGCCCCATCAGCCCCACCAACGACGCGTCGTCCATGCTCAAAGCCTAAGAGGTCCGGACCGAAGGCTCTACGGCCGCAACGCCCTTACGCCGCCGGGGAATCCAGGGCCGAGAGTTCCGGCCACCGCTCGTGCCAGCGCAGGGCGGCCTCCAACTGCGCGGCCAGCGACACCAGCAGCGGCTCGCTGTGGGCCGGGCCGAGCAACTGCGCCCCCACCGGCAGGCCCTCGTCGACGAACCCGGCGGGGACGTTGACCCCGGGCCAGCCCAGCACGTTCCACGGCCAGGCGTAGGGGCAGGCGGCGATGACGGCGCGCTCGGTGGCCAGTCCGCTCAGGTCGTGCAGGGCGCCGACCCGGGGCGGGGGAGTGGCGGTGGTCGGCGCCAGCACCACGTCGTACGTCTCGAAGAACGCGCCGATACGGCGGTGCAGGACCGTTTCCGCACGTCGGGCCGCCCGCAGCGGTGCCCCGCCGAGCAGCCGGCCGAGCCGCGCGGAGCCGTGGGTGCGCGGGTCGAGCAGTTCGGGGGAGGGCACGGTGGCGACCCGTTCGGCGATCCCGGCGGTCGCGCGCGGCAGGAAGGCCAGCCCGATCCGGCCGTACGGCGGGTCGGCCTCCTCGACCGTGTGCCCCAACACGGCAAGCCGCTCGGCGAGTTCGACGACCCGGGCGCGCACCTGGGGCTGGAGCCGGGCGGGCACCGCGGTGAACGGCGGCTTCAGGGACAGCGCGATGCGCAGCCGGCCGGGGTCGCGGCCCACCGCCGCCGAGATGTCGAGGCCGGGCGGCCGGTGCGGGTCGAGCGGATGGTTCCCGGCGGCCGCGTCCAGCAGCAGGGCGGCGTCGGCGACGGTGCGGGCCAGGGTGCCGTTGACCGTGATGCCCTGGAAGGACTCGCCGAGCGGCCAGGTCGAGATGCGGCCGCGCTGCGGCTTGATGCCGACGAGGTGGGTCCAGGAGGCCGGGATCCGCACCGAGCCGGCGCCGTCCGAGCCGAGCGCCGCCGGAACCAGACCGGCGGCGACCGCGGCCGCGGAACCCCCGGACGAACCGCCGGGTGTGTGCTGCGGGTTCCACGGGTTGCGGGTCGCGCCGAAGGCGGGGCCCTCGGTGAACGGCCACTGTCCCAGTTCGCAGGTGTTGGTCTTGCCGATGACTACGGCTCCGGCCGCGCGCAGCCTTCGTACCGCCTCTCCGTCCTCGGCGACCGGCGGGAACTCGCCCGGGCAGCCGAACGCGGTGGGCTCGCCCGCCACGTCCATGTCGTCCTTCACGGCGACCGGGACCCCGAGCAGCGGACGGCGTACGCCCGCGGCCAGTTCCGCGTCGGCGGCCGCGGCCTCGGCGAGCGCGGCCCGGGTGCGCACGATCCGGAAGGCGTTGAGGGTGTTGCGGGTGGCCCCGATCCGGGCGAGCGCGTCCTCGACGAGAGCCTGGGAGGTCACCTCCCCGCAGGCCAGCGCACGTGCGGTCGCCGCCAGGCCGGCGGAACGGTCGAGCGTCATTCGGGACTCCTCCGGGACGGCTTGGGGAACTGCGCGGCGTCGGTACGGCGGCCGACGACGGCTGCGGGATTCCTCGGGTGTTCCTTCGGGGCTGCGATGTCTACCGCACGGTAACGTCTGGTGGCCCACCGGCGGAACGTCCCACGCGGGAGCGGATGGTGAGCGGCCGTCGACCGCGCGGACCGGGCCCCGTGCGGCTCGGCGACGGCGGGCGGCGGCGTGCCGGCCCGGCCGCCCGGAGCCGAGGCGCGAGCGGCGCCCTGCGCGGACGCGGCGAGGGCGCCTTCCCGGTGCGTCGCGCATCGGGAAGGCGCCCTCTTCGTCGCGGTCCGGGCCGTCGCGCCCGTCGGCGTCGGCGTGTGCGTGCCCGCCGGTGCGCCCGTGGGCCGGGGTCCGTCAGTCCGTGCACGGCTCCTGGTCCGGGCCCGTGCACGGCCCCTTGTCCGGCAGATGCGCCTCGGCCCACTGGCGCAGTTCCTCCAGGGCGGGCTCCAGGGCCGCCCCGGCCGAGGTGAGCCGGTAGGAGACCCGCAGCGGCGGGCCCTCGTCGACCTCGCGGACGACGAGCCCGGCGATGCCGAGCTCGGTCAGCCGGTCCGACAGCATGCGTTCGCTGATGCCGGGGATGGCCCGGCGCAGGTCGGCGAAGTACGTCGGGCCGTTCAGCAGGACGGACACGATCGGTCCCGTCCACCTCTTGCCCAGCAGGCCGAAGACGCGCGTGATGCCGTCGTCCACCTGCGAGCAGGCCGCCGGGCTGTGGACCTGGCCGTGGGCCGCCTCGCGCTGTACCCCGTCGATCGCCATGGGCTCAGGATACCCGCCTCTCCGTGCGGGGATGAAAAATAGTAAGTGACTGTGTTATTCATAGGTAGGCACGAAACTTCAGCCCACCTTCCGGGGTGGGCGCCACCCCCTTTGGAGACCCTCATGGCCACGTTGCTGCACATCGACTCGTCCGTGTTCCCGAACGAGGCGTCCGCCTCCCGTTCCGTCACGGACGCCTTCCGCAGGACCTGGGAGGAGCAGCACCCGCAGGGCAAGGTGATCTACCGCGACCTGGCCGCGCACCCCGTCGCGCACATCACCGCCGACGCCCACACGGCCGCCTTCGCGGACCCCGCCACGCACACGCCCGCCCAGGTGGCGGCCTTCGCCGAGCGCGTCCGGCTGGTGGAGGAGCTGGAGCAGGCCGACGCGGTGGTGATCGGCGCCCCGATGTACAACTTCTCGATCCCCTCGACCCTCAAGGCGTGGCTGGACAACGTGGCCGTGGTCGGCCGCACCGCCATGACCGAGGAGTCGAAGGTCAAGGGCACCCCCGTGACCGTGGTCGCCAGCCGCGGCGGCGCCTACGGCCCCGGCACCCCGCGCGAGGGCTACGAGTACGTGCAGAACTACCTGCAGGCCCTGCTGGGCGACATGCTCGCCATGGACGTCGACTTCATCGTCCCCGAGCTCACCATGGCCCCGCAGAACCCGGCGATGGCCGAGCTGGTCCCGCTGTTCGAGGCCTCCCGCGAGCGCGCCCACCAGGACGCGGTCGTGAAGGCCAAGGGAGTGGTGGAGCGCCTCGCGGCCTGACCCGGCCCGGCCCGCGGCGGGGGCCCCGCGCCCGCCCGCGTCCTTCGCGGCGCCCTCGCCCCGGCCGTCCCGTCCACCGATCGGCGGGTGTTACGTTCGACCGCATGGCTCTGCGCAACGCGGTGATGGCCGCGCTCCTGGAGGGTGAGGCGTCCGGATACGACCTCGCGAAGGGCTTCGAGGCCTCGGTCGCCAACTTCTGGATGGCCACCCCGCAGCAGATCTACCGGGAGCTGGACCGCATGGCGGGCGAGGGGCTCGTCGCCGCACGGGTCGTGGAACAGGAGCACCGGCCCAACAAGCGGCTCTTCTCGCTCACCGAGGCCGGGTACGGCGCCGTCCGCGCCTTCCTCGCGGAGGGCTCCGCCAAGCCGCTGGCGATCCGGGACGAACTGCTGGTCAAGGTCCAGTGCGTCGATCTCGGCGACCCGGGCGACGCGGACGCCGTCCGCGCCGAGATCGTACGGCGCACGGAACGGTCCGCCGCCAAACTCGCCCGCTACGAGCGCGCCCGGGAACGGCTGCTGGCCGGACGGACCGAGGAGGAGTACTGCGGTACGGGCGAGCGCATCGGCCCCTACCTCACCCTTCAGGCGGGCCTGGCGCTGGAGCGCGCCAACCTCCAGTGGGGCGAGCTGGCCCTGCGGCTGCTCGCCCGGCGCACCGCGCAGAGCGGCGCGCCGGTGGGCTGACCCCGGCAGGTCCGCCTGCCGGGGTGCCCGCCGTGGCGCGCCCGCGCGCCGGGGGCGCCGCCGCCCCGGTCAGCTCTTGCCGGGAGCGGCGTCCGCGCGCATCATCACGCAGTCGAACTCGATCACGCGGCCGGTGTCGGCCTCGCGGGTCACCGGGTACATTCCGGTGATCCCGAAGCCGGCGGCCTCGTAGACGCCGATCGCCTCGTTCATCGGCGGGCTGCCCTCGTACAGGCGCAGCAACGCGACCTCCGACTGGAGTCCCACGAACTCCGCGACGCGGTCGCCGCCGCCGGCGAACACCTCCAGGTCGTACCCCTGGGTGTCCATCTTCAGGAACGGGCGGGGCGTGTCGATGCCGTCGAGCGCCTTCTCCATCATCGAGTCCAGGCGCCGGATCCGGATCTCCTCGGTGTCGGTCGTGGCGAACCGGCCGTAACGGCCCTTGCCGTAGTCGCTGGGCGGGAGCAGGGAGTTCATGGTGTTCCAGCCGGTGTGGATGGTGCTCGTGGTGTCCTCGCGGCCGAGGCCGCAGTGGTACACCCACCAGTCCGGGTCGTCCGCGGCGGCCTTCTCCAGCGTGGCGAAGTGCTCGGCGGTCGGCTCGAAGGAGACGATGCGGCCGGTGTAGCCGAAGCGGCGCAGCCGCCGGGCGTACTGGCCCCGGTTGGCCCCCACGTCGAACACGCAGTTGACGTCGTAGAGCTCCAGCATCCCGGCCACGTGCTGGTGGCAGAGGTATTCGGCCGCCGCGAGTTGCAGCTTGCGTTCGTCGGACCCGGCCGCCGGGTCCAGCAGCAGGCTCGCCCCGCTGTCGCCGAGGCGGACGGTGGTCGACTCCGGGCCGCCCTGCTCCTGCTGGACGCGCGACGCACGGCGCCGGATGACCCAGGCGTCCGTGCCGGCACCGGCCACCGTATAGCGGCCGTTGTCTCTGGCCAGCACGTCCGCGCCCGGTCCCAGGGGGATCCGGATCCGCCCTCCGCGCCGGGAGACCACAGCGGTGCCGGGGCCGAGATCGGTCACCTGAAGGCCCAGCCGGGGCATCAGTTTCAGCAGTCTTCGGTAAGCGGTCTGCATCGCTTCACCCTGGCAGACGAGGCGGTCGGCCAGCACCCCTATGAATAAGATTTGTCTCTCCGATGAACGACACCTGACCGGCGCCGCCCGGTCCCGCCGCCGCGCCCGGTGTCGCTTGCCCTGGAGAGCGCTCGAAGGCCTGGCGTCGTCGGGGTCGGCGGAGAACAGGGTGGGCGGAGGCGGACATGCATGCGGCTCGCCGAGACCCTGTGTGTACCGGCGCCGGTCAGCGCGCCGCACCCGGAGATCATGATCGGCGGCACCGGCGAGCGCAAGACGCTGCGGCTGGTGGCCCGGTACGCGGACGCCTGCAACCTGATCGCGGAGTCGCCCGAGCAGATCCGGCACAAGCTCGACGTGCTGCGCGGACACTGCGAGACCGAGGGGCGCGACCCCGCGACGATCCGCAGGACGATCGCCTACACCGGGGAACCGGCCACCACGGGCGACCTCGACGCCTTCCTGCGCGACATCCGCGGCTACGCGGGGCTCGGCATCGACACCGTGATCCTCGCTCCGCGGCTGGGCGAGCCCGCGGCCTGGATCGAGCGTTTCGTGGCCCCGGCCGTGCGCCGGCTGGCCGAACTCGACTGACGTGCGCACGGCCCCGCCCGGCCGCGGTCGCGGGTGACGCACGAGGGGGGCCGGGCCCGAGGGCTCC
>NZ_JBEOWS010000443.1:0-6759 GCF_040296125.1 Streptomyces sp. NPDC002265
GCCGGCAGGCGGCCGGACCGCCCCGGGCGGGGAGGGTCAGGCCGTGGCGGTGGTGTCCGTGGCGGCGTGGAAGTAGTGGCCCTTGTCGAGGTCCTCGAGAAGGGCGGGGTGGGTCGGCCGCCAGTCGAGCAGCTCCCGGGTCAGGGCGTTCGAGGCCGGAACATCCATGCCGAGGAAGGCACCGAGCCAGGTGAAGTGCCCGGCCGCGTCCTCCGGGGCCACCGAGACGGTCGGCACGCCGAGGTGGCGGCCGATCACCTCGGCGACGTCGCGGATCGCGACACCCTCCTCCGCGACCCCGTGCAGCACCGAGCCGGCCGGGGCCCGCTCGACCGCGAGGCGGAACAGCCGTGCGGCGTCGAGGCGGTGGACGGCCGGCCAGCGGTTGGCGCCGTCGCCGAGGTAGCCGGAGACGCCCTTGGCGCGGGCGATGGCGACCAGGGTCGCCATGAAGCCGTTGTCCCCCTCGCCATGACAGGTCGGAGACAGCCGCACCACGGACGCGCGCACCCCGCGCGAGGCGAGTTCGAGCGTCGCGAGCGCGGTGACCGCCCGCATCGAGACCGGACCGCCCTCGGTCGCGGGCACATCGCGCTCGGTCGCCGCGCGCCCCGGCGCGAGACCGGCCAGCCCGGAGGCGAGGACGAACGGGCGGTCGGTGCCGGCGAGCGCGTCACCGAAGACGTCGACGGCGCGCCGGTCGGCCTCGGCGGCGCCCGCGAAGTCGCCGCTGAAGGCGATGTCGTGCTTGAAGGCGAGGTGGACCACCCCGTCCGAGGCGAGGGCCGCGTCCCGCAGGACGTCGAGGTCGTCGATGGTGCCGCGGACCACCTCGGCACCGGCCGCGGCGAGCGCGGCCGCCGAGGCGTCGGAACGGGCGAGGCCGACGACCCGGTGCCCCTCGCCGATGAGTTCGGGAACGAGGGCCGAGCCGATCCAGCCGGACGCGCCGGTCACGAAGATACGCATGGGAAGCACCCCAGACCGTTGATGTCAGTTGCTGTCATCAAAGCTAACACTGATGTCAGTCGCTGTCATCGCGTAGAATCCGGCCATGGGTAGATGGGAGCCGGACGCGCGCGGACGCCTGGCCAAGGCCGCGTTGGAGCTCTACGGCGAGCGCGGCTACGAACAGACGACGGTGGCCGAGATCGCCAGGCGCGCCAGGCTCACCGAGCGCACCTTCTTCCGGCACTACGCCGACAAGCGCGAGGTGCTGTTCGGTGGCGGCCCTCCCTCGTTGCAGGACCTGTTCGTACGGGCGATCGTCGAGGCCCCGCCGGCCACCACGCCGATCGACGCGCTGGCGCTGGGACTGGACGCGGCCAGCGAGATGTTCGTCGACCGCCGCGACTTCGCCCGCAAGCGCCAGGCCGTGATCACCGCGAACGCGGAACTCCAGGAGCGCGAACTGATCAAACTCGCCTCGCTGTCGGCTGCGCTCGCCGACGCCCTGCGCGCACGCGGCGTCCCGGAGCCCGCCGCGAGCCTGACCGCCGAGGCAGGTGTCGCCGTCTTCAAGGTCGGCTTCGAGCGCTGGGTCTCGCCGGGCGAGCAGCGCGAGATGGCGCCGCTGATGAGGGAGTCGCTGGACGCGCTCAAGGCCGTGACCGCGGGCGGCCGGGCCTCCTGACCGGGCCGGGCCGAACCCTCGTACCGCCGCCCCTCGCCGGCCCGGTGCGCGGGCGCCGCCGAGCCGGGTCCGCGCGTCTGCGACGATCTCTGCGTGGACTACCCGAACGACCAGGCCCCCGGCGCCCCCGTCCGCTCCGGTATTCCGGAGCATGGGCGCATTCCGAAGTACTACGCGGTCAAGGCGGAGATCGCCGTGCTCGTCGACGAACTCGGCGAGGGCAATCTCATCCCCACCGAGCGCGATCTCTCCGAGCGGTACGACGTCGCCCGCGAGACCGTCCGGCAGGCCCTGCGCGAACTGGTGCTGGAGGGGAAACTGCGCCGGCAGGGCCGGGGAACCGTGGTCGCGGGGCCCAAACTGGAGCAGCCGCTGTCGCTGGCCAGCTACACCGAAGGCGTACGGCGCCAAGGGCGCACCCCCGGCCGTACGCTCGTCGGCCTGGACCGCTTCCCCTGCCCCGACGTGCTCGCCGCCGAGACCGGGCTGACCCGGGGCGAGCCCGTCTGGCATCTGGAGCGTGTGCTGCTGGCCGACGACGAACGGGTCGGCCTGGAGAGCACGTACGTCGCCGTGGCCCGCGCGCCCCGCCTCGACAGCGACTTCGAGCCCGACTCCTCCTTCTACGCCTACCTCCACGACCAGGGCATCGGGTTCGGCGACGCGGACGAGCGCATCGAGACCGTGCTGGCCACCCCGCGCGAGGCGCTGCTGATCGGCACCCCGCCCGCGCTGCCGATGCTGCTGATCCACCGTGTGTCACGGGACACCCGGGGGCGCCCGCTGGAGCGGGTGCGCAGCCTCTACCGCGGGGACCGGTTCTCCTTCACGGCCCATCTGAAGGAATGAGTCCAGGGCCGGGGCAGAGCCAGAGCCCGCCCGGCCCGGCCGCGCCGACCGCGCCGACCGGGCGGCCGGGTCCAGGACGGGTCCCGGCCGCCGTCACCCGTGCGGCGGGACGATCCCGTCGAGCCGTGCGGCCAGGTCGGCCGCCGTGCTCCCCCACGTCTCCCGCAGGCGCGCACCGTCCGGCGTGATGTCGAAGGTGGCGTGGTCGGTGTAGACCCGGCCGACGCAGCGCAGGCCGGTCAGCGGGTAGGTGCAGGACGGGACGAGTTTGGGCGCGCCGGTCTTGGTGAAGAGCGTCATCATCACGAGGACCTGCTTCGCGCCGATGGCGAGGTCCATGGCACCGCCGACGGCGGGGATGTCGTCGGGCCTGCCGGTGTGCCAGTTGGCGAGGTCGCCGTCGACGCTCACCTGGAAGGCGCCGAGCACACAGACGTCGAGATGACCGCCGCGCATCATCGCGAAGGAGTCGGCGTGGTGGAAGTACGCCGCCCCCGGCAGTTCGGTGACCGGCACCTTGCCCGCGTTGGTGAGGTCCGGGTCGATCTCGTCGCCGACGGCGGCCGGGCCCATGTTGAGCATGCCGTTCTCGGTGTGCAGGACGACCCCGCGGTCCGCCGGCAGATGGTCGGCGATCCTGGTGGGCTGCCCGATGCCGAGGTTGACGTAGGAGCCCTCGGGAATGTCCCGGGCGATGACGGCGGCGAGTTCGTCCAGGGACAGCGGTCCGCGGTCGAGGTGCTCGGCCACTGCGGTCGTGGCGGGTGTCGAGGTGCTCATCGTGCCCCCTGGACGGTGTAGTGGCGGGACTCGGCCCGGACGATCCGGTCGACGTAGATGGACGGCGTGACGACGCTCTCCGGATCGATCTCCCCGACCGCGACGACCTCGTCGACCTGCACGATCGTGGCGGTGGCGGCGGTGGCCATGACGGGCCCGAAGTTGCGGGCGGTCCTGCGGTAGACCAGGTTGCCCATCAGGTCCGACCGGTGCGCGGAGATGAGCGCGTAGTCGCCCTTGATCGGGTACTCCAGCACATGGGTGCGGCCGTCGATGACACGGGTCTCCTTGCCCTCGGCCAGCGGCGTGCCGACGCCGGTCGGGCAGAAGAACGCGCCGATGCCCGCGCCGGCCGCGCGCATCCGCTCCGCCAGGTTGCCCTGCGGCACGACCTCCAGCTCGATCTTCCCGGCCCGGTAGAGCCCGTCGAAGACATACGAGTCGGACTGCCGCGGGAACGAGCAGACGACCTTCCGTACCCGGCCGGCCTTGAGCAGCGCGGCGAGGCCGACCTCGCCGTTGCCCGCGTTGTTGGACACCACCGTGAGGTCCTTCGCCCCCTGGCGGATGAGGGCGTCGACGAGGTCGAAGGGCATACCGGCGAAGCCGAAGCCGCCGACCAGGACGGTGGAGCCGTCCTCGATGCCCGCGACCGCCTCGTCGCAGGTCTCCAGTACCCGTGCGCGGCTCATGCCCCGGCCTCCGTGTTCCGCGTGGTGTCCAGGTTCTCGAGGACGACGGCCAGGCCGAGGCCCACGCCGATACAGATCGCCGCGACGCCGTACCGCTCGCCGCGCTCGCGCAGCACCGCGGCGAGGGAGCCCAGGACGCGGCCGCCGGAGGCGCCCAGCGGGTGCCCGAGCGCGATCGCGCCGCCCTTCTGGTTGACCAGTTCGGGGTCGCGCAGCCCGTCCTTCAGCCAGGCGTCGACACAGGCCAGCGACTGCACGGCGAACGCCTCGTTGAGCTCCACCGCGCCGACCTGGTCCCAGCCGATGCCCGCCCGGCGCAGCGCCTGGGCGGCCGCCGCGACCGGGGCGTAGCCGAAGTCCTGCGGGTCGACTCCGCTCGCGCCGCGGCCGGCGATCCGGGCGAGCGGCTCGCGGCCGATCGGGCCGGCGGCCTCCGCGCTGCCGAGCAGGACCGCCGAGGCGCCGTCCGACAGCGGCGAGGAGTTGCCTGCGGTGATCGTGCCCTCGGGGCGGAACGACGGCTTGAGCCCGGCGAGCACCTGCGGCGTCGTCGCGGGCCGGATGCCCTCGTCGCGGGCCAGCCCCTCGACCGGTGTGACGAGGCCGTCGTAGAAGCCGCTCTCCCAGGCCTGGTGGGCGAGGCGGTGCGAGCGGGCCGCGAACACGTCCTGGCGCTCGCGGCTGATGCCGAACCGCTCCTGGAGCTGCTCGTTGCACTCGCCGAGCGAGACGGTCCACTCCTTGGGCATGCGTGGGTTGACCAGCCGCCAGCCGAGCGTGGTCGAGACCGCGGTCACATCCCCCGCGGGGAAGCCCCTGGCGGGTTTGGGCAGCACCCAGGGCGCCCGGGTCATCGACTCCACGCCGCCGACCAGGACGATGTCGGCGTCGCCGGTCTCGATGGCGCGTGAGCCGATGAGGGCGGCGTCGAGCGAGGAGCCGCACAGCCGGTTGACGGTCGTGCCCGGCACGCTGGTGGGCAGGCCCGCCAGCAGCGCGGCCATCCGGCCGACGTTGCGGTTATCCTCCCCGGCGCCGTTGGCGTTGCCCCATACGACCTCGTCGACCGCTGCCGGGTCGAGGTCGGGGGTCCGGGCGAGGAGACCGGTGATCGCGGTGGCGGCCAGGTCGTCGGGGCGTATGCCGGCCAGCGCGCCGTTGAACTTTCCGAACGGCGTGCGGGTCGCGGCGTAGAGGTATGCACTCACGTTGCCAAGGTAGGCGCGGCTGTCGATAGGGTGAAGTATCAATATGGCGAGCGATTGAGATGTATGCGATATGGATCTTCGCCACCTGCGGTACTACGTCGCGGTCGCCGAGGAGCGCCATTTCGGCCGGGCCGCCGAGCGGCTGCACATGGCGCAGCCTCCGCTGTCGCAGGCGATCCGCCGGCTGGAGACCGAGCTCGGGGTCCAGTTGCTGGAGCGCACCACCCGCCGGGTGGACCTCACCGAGGCCGGCCGCGCCTACCTGGAGCGCGCGCGGGCGATCCTGGCGGAGGTCGACGAGGCGGCCGACCTGGCCCGCCGGGTCGCCGCCGGTGTCGTGGGCCGCCTCGCGATCGGCTGCGTGGGGTCGGCGACGTACAGCCTGCTGCCCACGCTCTCCCGGCACCTGGCCGCGGAGCTGCCCGGGGTCGACTTCTCCTTCCGCGGCGAGATGCTCGCGCCGGACCAGGCGGAGGGCCTGCGCACGGGTGCCATCGATGTCGCCCTGCTGCGCCCGCCGGCCGCGGACCCCTCGCTCGTCGTACGCCTGCTGCGCCGCGACCGGCTGGTGGTGGCCCTGCCGGCCGACCACGCCCTCGCGGGGCGGCCGCAGGTGCGGGCCGCGGACCTCGCGGGCACCGACCTGATCGTGCACTCGGCGGACCGCCGCTCCGTGATGTACGACGTCGTCCTGCGGGTGCTGCGCGACGCCGGGGTCGAACCCCGGATCCGGCACGAGGTCGGGGAGACCTCGACGCTGATCACCCTGGTGGCGGGCGGGCTCGGGGCGGCCGTCGCACCCGAGCCGGTGACGGCGCTGACACTGCCCGGCGTGGTCTATCTGCCGCTGGTCCAGCCGGCCACCACCGTCGAGCTGGCCGTCGCGCACCGCGCCGACCGGTCCGAACCGCATCTGCTGCGGACCGTCGAGGTGATCCGGCAGCTCTTCCCGTCCACGGCCGGCACCGGGCCGACCGGCTGACGAGACCGAGGCACGGCGCCGGCGCCCGGGTCCCGCGCCCCGGGCGCCGTCGTCGTTCCCGGACCTCGTGATCGTCCGTCGCCGGAGCCCGCAATTATCACGGAACGATAACGGGTCTAGCCCAATAGTGATGCCTCGTTCACGCTCTCGTTGGGAACCGGACCTTTCCGGTTCCCCGACCGGGAGGAGCGTGAGCGACGTGAGAGTGACAGTCGTCGGAGGCGGCGTGGTCGGCACCATGCACGCCTGGCAAGCAGTTCAGCGCGGCCATGAGGTCGTACAGATCGAACGAGAGAAGGAGGCCCGGGGCGCATCGCTGCGCAACTTCGGTCAGATCTGGGTCAGTGGCAGAGCCGGTGGCGAGGAGCTCGACACCGCCCTGCGCGCACGGGAGCTGTGGGAGCAGATCGGTGCCCGCGTGCCCGCCCTGGGCTTCCGGCCCAACGGCTCCCTGACCCCCGTCCGGGGAGATCTCGAACTCGCCGTCGCCGAGGCCGCGGTGGCCCGCGCGGACGCCGCCGCCCGCGGCTACGGCTCGCGGGCGGAGTGGCATGCCAAGTCCCGCCGCCTGCACGCCCTGCAAGACCGGCTGGCGAAGGCGGAAGCGGACCGGGC
>NZ_JBEOWS010000444.1:0-6758 GCF_040296125.1 Streptomyces sp. NPDC002265
CTGACCCGGCGGGCGAGCACGGCACCGCGCGACACCCCCGGATCCCCCCCCCCGCGGGCGGCCCCCGGGGGGGCGCCCCCGGGGGCGCCGCCCGCCCCCCGCCGACAGCAGCCGGACGATCCGGGCCAGACCGGAGCCGTAGAAGTCCATGAGGGATCTGACGAGTTCCTCGGCCGCCTCGGCGGCGGCGCGGTCCCCGCCGGCCGCCAGCCGGTCCAGCACCTCCTCGACCCGGCGGCCGGCCTGCTCGGCACTCACCCTGTTCGCCGCGTTCACCGCGCGCGCCGTCTTCGCCGTGTTCGTCGCCGGCGCCGTGTCCGTCGACGTCACCGCGCTCAACCGCCCAGTCCGCTCAGACCGGTGGGCACGTGCATCTTCTGCACGGTCCTGCCGCCGCCCACGTACATGTGGACGCCGCACGGCAGGCAGGGGTCGAAGCTGCGGACGGCCCGCATGATGTCGATGCCCTTGAAGTTCTCCGGGGGGTTCTCCTCGAAGATCGGGGTGTTCTGGACCGCGTCCTCGTACGGGCCCGGGGTGCCGTAGGAGTCGCGGACGCTGGCGTTCCAGGGGGTGGGCGGGTACGGGTGGTAGTTGGCGATCTTGCCCTCGCGGATCACCATGTGGTGGGAGAGCACACCGCGGACCGCCTCGGTGAAGCCGCAGCCGATGCTCTCGTCCGGGACCTCGAACTTCTCCCAGGTCTGGGTCCGTCCGGCCCGGACCTCCGCGAGCCCCTGCTCCGCGCAGTGCAGGGCGACGGCGGCGGAGTACGCCTGGAAGTAGGTGCGCGCGCGGTTGCGTTCCAGCGCGTTGGACCACCGGGGGATCTTCCACTCGAAGGTGGTCTCCGGCTTGGTCATGGTGCGCGGCAGGGTGATGACGACGCTCTGCCCGGTGGCCTTCACGCCGCCGATGTCGACGAGCCCCGACAGGGCGGTGGACCACAGTCGGGCCAGGGGGCCGCCGCCGGTGTCCAGGGCGAGGTGGTCCTTGCCGTCGAACCAGCGCGGTGACATGACCCAGCTGTACTTGTCGTCGAAGTTCCGCTTCTGCGGGGCGGGGATGGTGTGCTGGTTCCACGGGTGGCGCGGGTCCACCGGGTTGCCGAGCGGGTCGTGCGTGACGAACTGCTCCTGGCCCTCCCAGTCCTCGTAGTAGGAGCTGCCCAGCAGGATGCGGATGCCGAGGTTGATCTCGGTGAGGTCGTTGGTGACCAGCTTGCCGTCGACCACGACACCGGGGGTGACGAACATCCGCCGGCCCCAGTCCGTCATGTTGGCGTACGTGAAGTCGCAGTACTCGGGGTCGTTCAGCGCCCCCCAGCAGCCGAGCATCACACGCCGGCGGCCGACCTCCTCGTACCCGGGCAGGGCCTCGTAGAAGAAGTCGAACAGGTCGTCGTGGAGGGGCACCACGCGCTTCATGAACTCGACGTACCGCATCAGGCGGCTGAGGTAGTCCGTGAAGAGCTGCACGGAGGCGACCGTGCCGACGCCGCCCGGGTAGAGCGTGGAGGGGTGCACATGGCGCCCCTCCATCAGACAGAACATCTCCCGGGTGTAGCGGCTGACCTGGAGGGCCTCACGGTAGAACTCGCCCTCGAGCGGGTTCAGCGAGCGCATGATGTCGGCGATCGTGCGGTAGCCGTGCTCGGCGGCGTGCGGGGCCTCGGTGCGCTCGGCCAGCTCCAGGACACCGGGGTTGGTCTCCTTGACCATCTTCTCGCAGTAGTCGACCCCGACCAGGTTCTCCTGGAAGATGTTGTGGTCAAACATGTACTCCGCGGTCTCACCGAGGTTGAGGATCCACTCACCGAGGTGCGGGGGCTTCACGCCGTACGCCATGTTCTGGGCGTACACCGAACAGGTGGCGTGGTTGTCACCGCAGATGCCGCAGATACGGCTGGTGATGAAGTGCGCGTCGCGGGGGTCCTTGCCGCGCATGAAGACGCTGTATCCGCGGAAGACCGACGAGGTGCTGTAGCACTCCGCGACCCGCTTCTGCTTGAAGTCGATCTTGGTGTGGATGCCCAGGCTGCCCACGATCCGGGTGATCGGGTCCCAGGCCATCTCCACCAGGCCGGTGCCGTCGCCGGCCGCTTTCGTCGTCGGTGCCATCTCGGTGTGCCGTGCCCTTCGTTGCGCGCGGGTGTGGGGGGGTGGGTCGGGTCGGGGGCTCACATGGATCGGGGACTCACGTGGACCGGGGGCTCACATGGGGCTCGGGTTCACGTGGGGTCAGGGGTTCACCACGGCGGCCGGTAGCCGGTGGTGATGCGCTCCCCGGTCTGGCGCCACTTGGGCTCCTTGTCCACGGTCCTGGCCGTCACGGACCGCAGCTTGCGGATCACCGCGCCGTACGCGCCACTCGCCGTGCTGGACACCCGGGCCCCGGGCGGTTCGTCCATGAAGGGCATGAACATGTCGGGGAAGCCCGGCATGGTGCAGGCGATGCAGATGCCGCCGACGTTGGGACAGCCGCCGATGCCGTTCATCCAGCCGCGCTTGGGCACGTTGCATTTGACGACCGGACCCCAGCAGCCCAGCTTGACCAGGCACTTCGGCGAGTCGTACGTCTCGGCGAACTGCCCCTGCTCGTAGTAGCCGGCGCGGTCGCAGCCCTCGTGCACGGTGGCGCCGAACAACCAGGCCGGACGCAGCTTGTCGTCCAGCGGGATCATCGGGGCGGCGCCGGCGGCCTGGTACAGGAGGTACGTGAGCGTCTCGGAGAAGTTGTCGGGCTGGATCGGGCAGCCGGGCACGCACACGATGGGGATGCCTGCCTGCGACTTCCAGTCCCAGCCGAGGTAGTCGGGCACACCCATGGCGCCGGTCGGGTTGCCGGCCATGGCGTGGATGCCGCCGTAGGTGGCGCAGGTGCCGATGGCGACGACCGCGAGCGCCTTCGGGGCGAGCCGGTCGATCCACTCACTGGTCGTGATGGGCTGGCCAGTCTCCGGGTCGTCGCCGAAGCCGCACCAGTAGCCCTCGGGTTTGATCGCCTCGTTGGGGATGGACCCCTCGACGACGAGCACGAACGGGTCGATCTCGCCCCGCTCCCCCTTGAAGAACCACTCGATGAACGTGTCGGCGCCACCGACCGGACCGCATTCGAAGTCGATCAGCGGCCAGTGCACCTGGATCTTCGGCAGGCCGGGCAGCACGCCGAGCACGATCTCCTCGATGCTCGGCTGCATGGCGGCCGTCAGCGCGACCGAGTCGCCGTCGCAGCTCAGCCCTGCGTTGATCCAGAGAATGTGGATCGGGGGTGCCTCGTCTGCGGGCGCACTTCCGCCGTCCGCAGCGTCGACCGGGCGCGGCGTTGCTGCAGTCATGGGACCGCCTCCTCGCGGCTTTGAGGAACAAAAGCCAATATTTCGACCATCACTGTTCTTGCTACCAGCGATCGGGACCCGATGGGTCGTCGGCGTGGGCCGTTCCGGTGACGGCGACGTCATGAGCGCAGCGGGCCGTCCTTGCGGACGAACGCGCGGCGCAGTGCGTGGTAGGGGGCGTCGGGATCCTCGAACGTCCGCCGCATCCGGGCCAGC
The DNA here is from genome assembly GCF_040296125.1 of Streptomyces sp. NPDC002265. Taxonomy (NCBI): domain Bacteria; kingdom Bacillati; phylum Actinomycetota; class Actinomycetes; order Kitasatosporales; family Streptomycetaceae; genus Streptomyces; species Streptomyces sp. NPDC002265. The sequence goes on from NZ_JBEOWS010000444.1 coordinate 3,554, forward strand.
TCCCGCTCCCGGAAACCCGCCAGCGGCGCCACGCTCTGCCGGCGTTCGGCCTCCGCCTTCTTCGCGGCGATCCGCGCGCCGGTGCCCCGCAGCGACGCCAGCCGGGACGCCAGGGCGCCGACCCGCGCCGGGAAGTCCTGCGGAGCGCACTCGAGCACCTGGTCCACGAGGCCCACGCGCCGGGCGCCCACGGCGCTCATCGGCAGCGCCTCACTCATGATCCGCTCGGCCGCGGCGGAGCCCACCCGGCGCGGCAGCGTGTACGTCCAGTACTCCGAGCCGTACAGGCCCATCAGACGGTAGTGCGGATTCAGGACGGCGCCCGAACGGCACCACACCTCGTCGGCCGCCAGCGCGAGCATCACGCCGCCGGCCGCCGCGTTGCCCGCCACGGCGGCGACCACCAGCCGGTCCGTCGTGGTGAGCACCGCCTCCACCAGGTCGTCGATGGCGTTGATATTCGCCCAGGACTCGGCGGCGGGGTCGGCTGCGGCCTCGATGACGTTGAGGTGGATGCCGTTGGAGAAGAAGTCCCGGGGACCGCCGAGCACGAGCACCGTGGTCGGCCGCTCGCAGACCTCCCGGTACGCGGCGAGCAGCCGGCGGCACTGCCCGGTGCTCATCGCACCGCCCGGGAAGGAGAACGAGAGGAAGCCCGTCTCGCCGTCCTCCCGGTAACGGATGTCCGTCCAGGTGCCGTTGTGGGCACGGGGGGACGACAGCGGGGGCGCGGGCAGCTCCGGCAGCGCGGGCAGCCGGTCGCCGAGGGCCTGCGTGGCGGGCAGCCTGAAGGTGCGCGGCCCGCCCGACCGGCGGCGGGGCCGCAGTTCGGGGATCCACACGGCGCCGTCCTTCGTCGCCCGGCACAGCGCCCCGGCCCGGGTGGCCAGCAGCTCGCCGGGGCGGCCGCGCAGCCCTTCCTCGGGGTGGCCGCCGTGGAGGTACCACTCCCCGCCGAGCAGCACGTCCAGCACCCCGGGCCGCGAGTCCGCGGCCCTCAGCTTGCGCAGAACGGTCGCCGTGCCGTCCGCGCACCAGTCGATGCGCCGGACGCTCTGGTCCAGGTACGGGCGGGTGCGCGGCGGGACGACCATGGCGTCCGCAAGGCCGGGCAGGGCCTCGGCTGCGGTCGCGGACGCGGGGGCGGGGGCAGGGGCAGCTTCGGCCGCCGACTCAGATACGGCTCCGAGCTCGGACGCGGGGACGGCTCCGGCCTCGGACGCGGGGACGGCTGCGGCCTCGGACGCGGGGACGGCTCCGAGCTCGGACGCGAGGGCGGCTGCGGCCTCGGACGCGAGGGCGGCTCCGAGCTCGGACGCGGGGACGGCTCCGGCCTCGGACGCGGGGACGAGGGCGGCTGCGGCCTCGGACGCGAGGGCGGCTCCGAGCTCGGACGCGGGAACGGCTCCGACGTCGGACGCGGGGGCGGCTACGGCCGGGTCGGTCCCGTCGGGTGACCGCTGACGGAGCGGCACATGGGTTCCGCTCACGAAGCGCTCCACCGCGAGCAGGACGGCCGCGAGGGCGGCGTCGGCGATCTCGTTGCGGTACAGATCGCTCTTGCCCACCGCGGGCAGCGGGCAGGAGACGGACGCCCACACGGCACCGGCGTCCAGCTCCTCCTCGGCCTGGAGGACGGTCACGCCCCATCGGTCGGCGCCCTCGTGGATCGCCCAGTCGAGCGAGGAGGGACCCCGGTCGCCGACGGGACCCGGATGCACGATCAGACAGGTGTACGCCGACCACACCTCCCGAGGGACGACCGTCTTCAGCATCGGCGCCAGGACGAGCTGCGGCTCGTGCCGCCGGACGGCTTCGGGCAGGGACCGGCCGGGCAGTGCGAGCTCCACCGCCACGGTGTGGCCGCGATCCCGCAGTTCGGCATGGACACGCTGCGTGAGGCTGTTGAACGCGCCGGCCACGAGCAGGATGTGCACGACTGCCTCCCGGAGGGCGAGGTGCGGGCGAGGACGTCCCCGCCGACTGCGATGGTCGGGGTTGCCGGGCCGCTCGGCCGCGGAGACAGGCGGTGAGGTCACCTGAAAGCACGCGCGCTTGACAGGGCCGCGTCGGGCGCCGGACGAGGACCGGCCAGAACCGGAAGACCTGGTTCCGTGACATGCGTCACCCGGTCCCTCCGTATCAACCATGCCGGGTAGTAGATGCCGCTCTGGCGACATATGAGATTTGTCCGTCTTGACCCAAGCGGGCATTCCGCCCGAAGCCATGAAGATCCACCCGCCCGGCGTGCGCCCCCACCGTCCTGCCCTTGAGGCTTTCTGACGTGTCGCCAGGCGCGCGAAGGGCGCCACGGACCCACGGTCAGCACGCCCCCACCTCCGTGGCAAGAACCCCCAAAGCCTACGAAGCGGCGTAGTAGCGAGGGGGTCCAGGCGCCCTTTGCGCCCCATATGAGGACGTCCTAAGAATGTCGACCGGCAGGACGTCTCCGCGCTCGCAGAAGCGGAGTCCGCGCAGAGCCAGCCGCACGAGGGCGCTCCGCGACTACCGAGTGAGGTCACGCATGGCAAGGCATCGCAAGAGCAAGCAGTTCCGGCGGATAGTCATCGCCGCCGTCGCCGTGGCGGCCGTGGGCGTGCCGTCCGCCGCCATGGCCTGCGTCGACTGGCCGGGCAGCGGGGCCACCGGCTCCACCCCCACCGCGGCGCACACCCTGAGCGCGGACTGGCGGGACCAGTTCCTCTGGAACCGCGTCTGGGACGGCGACACGCCCACCGCGACGACGACGCCGAAGACCACCTCCGCGGCCGACGCCCCCTCGCACCGGGCGAAGCCCAAGACCCACAAGCCCAATGCGGCTGCGACGCCCGGGCACGGCACCCGCACCCCGCACGTCCCGTGGACCGCGCCGCCCGCCTCGGCCGCCCCCGCGCCCGCGAACACCCCGGCGGCAACGAACACGCCCGAGTCGACGGCCGCACCGGAGCCGGTGAACACCCCGAAGCCGACCGCGACGCCTTCGGCCACCGCCACGGCGACCGCGGCCACCGCGCGCGTCGTCGAACTCGTCAACGCCGAGCGCAGCAAGGTCGGCTGCTCGCCCCTGACCGTGAACGCGACCCTGACGAAGGCCGCCCAGGCGCACAGCGCCGACATGGCGGCGCACCAGAACATGTCGCACACCGGGTCCGACGGGTCGGCCCCCGGTGACCGGATCACCCGGGCGGGCTACATCTGGAACGCC
>NZ_JBEOWS010000445.1:0-6737 GCF_040296125.1 Streptomyces sp. NPDC002265
GCGTGCCGCTCCGCTGCGGGCGCGGGGCGGGGACGGCGGTGACGCCGGCGGCTCCGCCGCCCGCGACGCGGACCACGTCGGGTTCGGGCAGACGCTCCAGGACGTGCGGGGCGGTGCCGTGGACGATCTGGAGCTGCACCCCGTGGCGGCGGGCGGCGGCGTCGGTGCGGGCGCAGGCCCGCAGGTCGTGGTCGACGGCGAGGACGGCGGCCCCGGCCCGCGCGGCCTCGGTGGCGAAGGCGCCGCTGCCGCAGCCGATGTCCCACACCAGGTCGCCGACCCGGGGGCCGAGCCGGGCGAGCTGGGCGGCCCGCAGCAGCTGTGTCTCGCCCTCGCCGAGCGGTCCGTCGTAGGCCTCGGCGGGCAGGGTCCAGCCGCGCGGTCCGGCGGCCGGATCACGGCCGGCGATCCAGCCTCCGCCGTCGCCGCCCGCGCCCCGGCCGACGGGTCCGCCGATGACGATGACGAGGTTCGGGTCGCGCCAGGTGTGGTCGGCGGCCTTGTCGGAGGTGACGACGACGACCCGCTCGCGCTCGGTGCCGAGCTCCTCGCAGATCACGAAGGTGCGGTGGACGCCCTCCAGCAGCAGTCCGAGTTCCGCGGGACCGGCGCCGGGCGAGGTGAGGACGGCGACCTTGGCGTGCGCCCGGCACACGTTCACCGCGCGGCGCAGGGTGCGGCGATGGGCGACGACCACCTGGGCGTCGTCCCAGGGCATCCCGGCCCGGGCGAACGCGGCGGCCACGGAGGAGACGGCGGGCACGACCTCGACCTCGAGCCCGAACTCCGGTGCGCGCAGATTCCGTACGACGCCGAAGAAACCGGGGTCGCCGTCGGCGAGCACCACCGCGGTGCCACGATGGCCGGCGATCCGGCGGGCGGCGAGGTCGACGCTGCCCAGCCGGATGCGCTCGGCGCCGGGCGGGATCTCGGGCAGTGCCAGGTGATGTGCGGCGCCGGCGACCAGCGTGGCGGCGCCGAGGGCCGCGCCTGCGGCGGCGGTCAGCGGCGAGCCGTCCCAGCCGATCACCATGACCCGGTCGGCCATCGTCGTCAGTCTCCAGGGGTCTCGCGCAGGTGGTCGGGAGGGGCGGCCCACGGGGGCCCTTCGTGAGACTACCTGGTGACGGGGTGCCGGTTCAGTTCCAGTCGGTGTAGGCGCTGTACGACGTGAAGCTGCCGCTGTCGGACAGTTGCTCCCCCGCGCCCTCCAGGTCCTCCGGCAGCAGGCTCCAGACGATGAAGTCGGTGCGCGTGTCGGCCCAGGTGCCGTCCTCGGCCCGGGTGCGCGCTATGCAGGCGTTGCGCAGGACGCCCTCGCTGATGCAGCCGATCTTCTGGGCGACCTGCTGCGAGGCCGTGTTGTCGGCGGCCGTGCGCAGTTCGATGCGCTCGAACCTCTGGTCCGTGAACAGCCACTGGGCGGTGGCGAGCGCCGCCTCGGACGCGTAGCCCTCGCCGCGGGCCCAGGAGGCGACGATGTACGACAGTTCGGTGGACCGGACGCGCCAGTTGGTCTTGCCGAGCTGGATCACGCCGACCAGCCGCTGGGTGAGGAACTCGGTGACGGCGAGGTCCAGTCCGCGTCCCGCGGCGCGTTCGGCGGGGGCGTGTCCGGTGATCCAGGCACGGGCGTTGTCCTGGGTGAACGGCTGGGGCACGCTCGTCCAGGCCGCGACCTGTTCGTCGTTCATCATCTCGGCCATGGCGGCGATGTCGTCCTCGTCGAGGGGACGCAGCACCAACCGCTCCGTGCTGATGGAGATGTTGGGGAAGGTGCTCGTCATGCGCCGCTCCGTAACCTTCGAGTCGTCAGGTGCTGCTGAACTGCCCAGCATGCAGCATGAAAGCAGTGAACCGCACCACCGGGTCGACTCCCTTGCGGGAGCCGGTCCGGTGGCGCGGCGAGCCGCCGGCGCGGCGGGCTGATCAACGGGCCGTCAGGGACCTAGAAGGAGGCGATGACCGAGCCGTTGTACTTGTCCTCGATGAACTTCTTGACCTCGGCGGAGTTCAGGAGCTTGGCGAGCTTCTGGACCCGCGGGTCCTTCTCGTCGCCCTCCTTGACGGCGAGGACGTTGACGTACTGGTTGCCCTTCGCGGACTCCAGGACGAGGGCCTCCTCGGCCGGCTTGAGACCGGCGGAGAGCGCGTAGTTGCCGTTGACGACCGCGGCGTCGACGTCGTCCAGGGAGCGCACCGTCTGGGCGGCCTCGACCTCCTTGAACGTCAGGCCCTTGGGGTTCTTGTCGATGCTCTGCGGGGTCTCCTGGCCCTTGCCGCCGTCCTTGAAGGTGATCAGCCCGTTGGCGGCGAGGAGCTTGAGGGCGCGGGACTCGTTGTCGGCGTCGTTCGGGACGGCGACGGTCGCACCGTTCTTGAGGGCGTCGACACTCTTCACCTTGTGGGAGTAGAGGCCGAGCGGCTCCAGGTGGACGTCGGCGACGGACACGAGATGGGTGCCGCGCTTGGCGTTGAAGTCGGCGAGGTAGGGCTTGCTCTGGAAGTAGTTGGCGTCCACCGAGCCGTCCTCGGTCGCCGTGTTCGGCGTGATGTAGTCGGTGACCTCCTTGACCTGGAGGTCGAGGCCGGCCTTCTTCGCCAGGTTGTCCTTGACGTAGTCGAGGATCTCGGCGTGCGGGGTGGGCGTCGCGGCGACGACCAGCGGCCCGCTGTAGTCGGGGGCGGCGGAGTCCTTGTCGGAGCCGCAGGCGCTGAGCCCGAGGGTGAGGGCTCCCGTGGCGAGGACGGCGGAGGTGATCTTGGTGGCGTTACGCACGAAAAGTGCCTTTCCTTAAGGGTGGAGCAACCCCGCGGTAGGTGCTGCGGGGAAATCTGGGGGAGGCCGGCGGGGACGGGCGACGGGGACCGGGCGGGTCAGCCCGTCTTGCCCGGCGCCACGGCCGGCTTGAGCAGCCGCAGCCGCGGGGCGGGTCCCGAGCGGCCGCCGCGGCGGTGCAGCGAGCGGGCCGCGTAGTCGCCGGCGAACTGGACGACCGCGATGACGACGGCCAGGATCGCGACGGTGATCCACATCAGCTGGGTCTCGAAGCGCTGGTAGCCGTAGCGGATGGCGATGTCGCCGAGTCCGCCCGCACCGACCGTGCCGGCCATCGCCGAGTAGCCGATGAGGGCGACGATCGTGGTGGTGGTGCTGGAGATGACGGAGGGCAGGGCCTCGGGCACGAGGACCTTGCGCACGATCGTCCAGGTGTTGCCGCCCATCGACTGCACGGCCTCGACCAGCCCGCCGTCCACTTCGCGGACGGCCGTCTCGACCAGGCGGGCGAAGAACGGGATGGCGCCGATGGCGAGCGGCACGATGGCGGCCTCACGGCCGAGGGTGGTGCCGGTGATCCAGCGGGTGAAGCTCATCAGCGCGACCATCAGGATGATGAACGGCATCGAGCGGGCGATGTTCACGACCTGCCCGATGACCTTGTTCGCGACGACGTTCTGGAGCAGCCCGCCCCGCTCGGTGAGAACCAGCAGGACGCCGAGCGGAAGTCCGGCGACGACGGCGATGAGCACGGACCAGCCGACCATGTAGAGCGTGTCCCAACACGCCTGGGACAGCAGGGGCTGCATCTCGGACCAGCTCACTTGGCACCTTCCTCGACCGGCGCGGGCGCCTGGGCCCGGGTGTCGACCACGTCGATCTGGAGGCCCTGCTCGCGCAGGAAGCCGATGGGCACGACGTTCTCCTCGAAGCGGCCGGGCAGTTCGATGCGCATCCGGCCGACCTGGAGGCCGCCGACGGTGTCGATCGCGGCACCGAGGATGGAGACGTCGACGTTGTAGGTGCGCGCCAGCTGGGAGATGACGGGCTGGGTGGCGCTCTCGCCGTGGAAGGTGACGTCGACGACCGTGCGGTCGGCGCCGGCGGCCTCGCCCGTGACGGGGAAGAGGGCCGCGGCCAGTTCGGAGCCCGGGGTGGCGAGCAGGTCGGTGACCGTGCCGGACTCGACGACCCGGCCGTTCTCCATGAGGGCGGCCGAGTCGCAGACCGACTTCACGACGTCCATCTCGTGGGTGATGAGCAGGACCGTGAGCCCCAGCTGCCGGTTGAGGTCGCGCAGCAGCTGGAGGATCGAGCGGGTGGTCTCCGGGTCGAGGGCGCTGGTGGCCTCGTCGGAGAGCAGCACCTTCGGGTCGCCGGCCAGGGCGCGGGCGATGCCGACGCGCTGCTTCTGGCCGCCGGAGAGCTGTGCCGGGTAGGCCCCCGCCTTGTCGGCGAGACCGACGAGGTCCAGCAGCTCCAGCGCCTTGCGGGAACGTTCCTTCCCGGACTTGCCGAGGATTTCGAGCGGCAGCTCGACGTTGTCCTGGACGGTCCGCGAGGACAGCAGGTTGAAGTGCTGGAAGACCATGCCGATCCGGCTGCGCGCCCGGCGCAGCTCCCTGCTCGCACGCGGTCCGCGTCCGGCGAGGGCCGTGAGGTCCTGCCCGGCGACGGTGACCGTGCCGGCGGTGGGGCGTTCCAGCAGGTTGACGCAGCGGATGAGCGAGGACTTGCCGGCGCCGGACTGGCCGATGACGCCGTACACCTCGCCTTCGCGGACGTGCAGATCGACGCCGTCGAGGGCGGTGACCTCACGGCCGCGGGAGCGGTAGACCTTGGTCAGGCCCGAGGTGGTGATCACTGAAATTTCCGTCACTGTCGAGTGCGCGGGCATGGGGATGCCCGGGGCACGGGTGCGTTCGTTCAGGGACGCGGCAGGTTCTCGCGATGGCGTGGGAACCGGGGAGAACATGTGCGCGGGGCGGCGTCGTTCACCGGCGACAGAGGTCGCGCGGACACGCCACGGCGTCTCGCTTCGGGGCGCGAGGCTCAGGTGGTGCGGGGGCCCTCTAGAAGGCGCACATTCGACACATACAACGAGCACCGGGCGTCATGGTCGCCTCGGTCGCAAGGATGCGGCTGCTCGTCGTGGTCATGCGGTCAGTTAACCAGACATACGACCCTGACAGGACACAGGTGTCCGGCATGCGGACACCTGTGTCCGGCGACGGGCTCGCGTCACCGGCGGACGGAGATCTCCACACCGCCCTCGGTGACCAGTGCCGACAAGGCCGAGAGGTCCTTCACGACGAGGTCGGCGTCGAGCTCGTGGGCCTGGTGGGTTGTGGCCAAGGCCACGGTGGTCATCCCGGCGGCGCGGCCGGAGGCCAGTCCCGCGGGGGCGTCCTCGAACACGACACAGTCGGCCGGGTCGACGCCCAGGCGGCGGGCCGCGAGCAGATAGGGCTCGGGGTCGGGCTTGCCGCGCGTGACGTCGTCGGCGGCGACGAGCGTCTTGGGCCGGATGCCGACGGCGTCGAGCCGGGCCTCGGCCAGGCGCAGGGTGGCGGAGGTCACGACGGCCCACCGGTCGGCGGGCAGCGAGTCGAGGAAGTCCCGGGTGCCGGGCAGCAGTTCCACGCCCCCGTTCGGTACGTCCTCCACCTCCAGGAGTTCGATCCGCGCGACGGCCTCCGGCACGACGGCCGCGGGCAGCAGGTCGGCGGCTATCTCCACGGCGGTCCGCCCGTGCAGCGCGACCGACGCGAAGGCCTCGGCGTCGATCCCGTACTCCCCGACCCACCGGGTCCAGCAGCGCCGTACGGAGGCGAGGGTGGAGACGAGGGTGCCGTCGTTGTCGAACAGGAGGGCTTTGGCATGGATCGTCATGCCTGAGACCCTACGATGCCCCCGAAACCCGCCCGACCAGGCCGAACCCGGCCGGACCCGGCAGGACCGGACCGGCACCGGCCTGCCGGACGACGGGCCCGGTCACCGCCGGCCCTCTCTGGGCCGGGCCCGGGCGCGGCGGTCCTTTTGAGCCGTAATAGGGTCTCCGCATGCTTGATGCCCTGACGCTGGCGACCGGTGTCGCCGCGCTGCTGCTGGCCGCCTGGTGCGGCTGGGCGGCCTACCGTGACCAGCCGACCAAGGACTGGCACTTCATCGGGATGGCCGTGGTCTCGCTGCTGGCGCTGGTCCAGCTGGTGGTGGGGATCGTGCAGCTGGCTCGGGGCGAGAAGGCGGAGCAGGGCACGACGATCTTCGTGGCGTATCTGCTGGGCGCGTTCGCCTGCATCCCGGCCGCGGGGTTCATGTCGCTGGCCGAGCGGACGCGCTGGGGTTCGGTGACGGTCGCGGCCGGCGGTGTCGTCCTCGCCGTGCTGGAGGTGCGGCTCTATGACATCTGGGGAGGCTGAGATGACCACGGCGAACGACAGGCCCGCACGGCTCATCGGCGGGCCGGGCATTCTGCTGGTCTGGCTGTACGGCGTGATGGTCGTCGGCGCGGTGTCGCGGTCCGTCTACCAGATCGCCACCGAGTTCGACCGGGCGCCGCTCGCGTACACGCTGTCGGCGGTGGCGGGCGCGGTGTACGGATTCATCACGTACTCGCTGGTGCGCGGTGGGGAGAAGGCCCGCAGGGCGGCGCTGGTGTGCTGCGCCGCCGAGCTCGCGGGCGTGCTGATCGTCGGCACGTGGACCCTGGTCGACCCCTCCGCGTTCCCGGACGCGACGGTGTGGTCGAAGTACGGCATGGGGTACGTCTTCATCCCCGTACTGCTGCCGCTGTCGGCGCTGTACTGGCTCCGCAAGGCGCAGAAGCAGAACTGAGCGCCCGTCCCGGGGCGGTGCGGCGCCCCGGGCCCCGCGCGCGCCGGACGAGGGGTCGCGGGGCGGGGGGGCGGGCCTGGTGGGGGTCGCCCCCGCCGCCGGCGGCACAAAGATGATGGGG
>NZ_JBEOWS010000446.1:0-6678 GCF_040296125.1 Streptomyces sp. NPDC002265
GTTAGTTAGTCACGCTGCAGGCGGACGGGCCGACCCCGCAGGGACAGCGGTGGGTCGTCCCGGCCGCCCGCGGACCACCGATCCGCGCAGCCCGGCCCTCCCGATCAGGACAGCCGCACGTCACGCGGTACACGGCCCCGGCCGGTACTCCGCACGGCTCCCCGCCACGCACAGCGAGCGGCGGAGCATCCCCCGTCACGCCGTCGCCGCGCCACCCCGCTCCCCCGCCGGGAGCGGGGAGCGCCCCCGGAGGCACGCACATGAGCGCTCGCCGACATCTGGCATGGCTCGGTCTCACACCGGAGCCCGAACAGGAACTCCCCTCGGCCGTGGCCGCCCTGCGGGCCCCGGCGGCCGGCCGGCCGCCGTCGCTCCTCGCGGCCGAGGAGAGACGGCACGTCGAGCGGCTGGTGCTGCGCGGCACGCAGCGAAGCTGGCTGCGCTACCTGGGCGAGGTGACCGACCTGGTGGTGGCCGCCGCCGAGGAGCCGGGGCCGGCCGGTCCCGGACCGGCGCTGCTGGCCGGTGAGGTGGTCCTCGACCACCACCGGATGCTGATCGGCCTGCCCGGCTCCGGCTACGACCGGACCACGGCCCAGCGGCAGGCCCTGGAACGCGCGGTGGACCGCCTGAGATCCCGCTGCGGCGAGCACTGGAGCACCGTGTGACCGGCGTATTCTCCCTCCTCCCCGAAGGGCGGCACGGGCTGCTCGCCCGGCCGCCCGGCAGCGCCGGGGGCCCTTCCTCGTACGAGGACTCCTCCCACTACCTCGCCACCGGCGGGTACGCGCCGGTGTCCGCTCCCGGCACGCTGCTCGACCGGATCGGCGCGGCGGGGCTGCGCGGCCGGGGCGGCGCCGGATTCCCCGCGGCCGTCAAGCTGCGCGCCGTCCGCGACGCTCCCGGCACGCCCGTCGTCGTGGCCAACGGCGAGGAGGGCGAGCCGGGCTCCGTGAAGGACCGCTGGCTGCTGCGATACCGGCCGCACCTGGTGCTGGACGGCCTGCGCCTGGCGGCCGCCGTGACCGGTACCGGGCGCGGCTGCGTCTACCTCTCCGACGCCCAGGCCGAGCAGGCCGTGCTGCGGGCCCTCGCCGAGCGGCCCGCCGGCCTGCGGGTGGACGTCGTACGCACGCCCCACTCCTACGTCGCCGGGGAGGAGAGCGCGGTCGTACGGCGGATCGACGGCGGTCCGGCGCTGCCTACGGCCAAACCCCCGCGCCCCTTCGAACGCGGCGTCGGCGGGGCGCCGACCCTGGTCGCCAACGTGGAGACACTGGCCCGCGTCGCCCTGCTGCACTCCCGGCCCGAGGCCGCCGCCGAGGTCGCCGGCGCCCATCTGGTCACCCTGTCCGGGTCCGACGGCCGGTCGGCCCTGGCCGAGGTCCCCGCCGGTACCCGCCTGGACGCCCTCGCCGACGGCTGGGGGCACGGCAAGGCCGAGGCCGTTCTGCTGGGGGGACTGTTCGGCGGACTGCACGGCGCGGGCTGGGCGGACCTGCCGCTCGACCTGGAGGGGCTGCGCGCCGCCGGTGGCGCACTCGGCTGCGGGGCCCTGTACTTCCTGCACCCCGGGGACTGTCCGGTCGGCGTCGCGAGCGAGGCGACCGCCTATCTCGCCGCCCAGAGCGCCCGGCAGTGCGGGGTGTGCGTCTCCGGCACCGGGGCGCTCGCCGGGGCCCTGTCCGCCGTCGCCCGCGGCACGGCCGACCCGGGCACTGCGGACAGGCTGCGGCGCTGGTCCGGGCAGCTGCCCGGACGCGGGGCCTGCGGGCTCCTGGACGCCGCCGCGCGGATCGCCGCCAGCCTCCTCACCCATTTCCCCGACCGTCTCGACGAACACCGGGACTGTCCCGGCTGCGCCGGCGCGGCGGCCCCCGAGGACGGACGCCGATTCCTGGTGGCCGTGCCCTGACACGCCCTCCCTCGCTCCGCTCACCTCCCAGAAAGGGCCGCACCATGAAACTGCTGCTGGACGCCACTCTCTGCCAGGGCTACGGCCTGTGCCGCGAACCCGCGCCCGAGCTGATCGACCTCGACGACTTCGGTTACGCGCAACTGATCGAGACGTCCGTGCCGCCGGGCGGCGAGGACGCCGCCGTGGCCGCCGTCGCCGCCTGCCCCAACTCCGCGCTGCGGCTGGTGAAGTGACATGGGACGTGACCTCTCGGCCCTCTTCGACCCGGTCTCCGTCGCCGTGGTCGGCGCCAGCGACGACCCCGCCAAGTACGGCCACGCCATAGCCGCCCAGGCCGTCCGCGCGAACGGTCGCCGTCCCGTCCATCTGGTCAACCGGCGGGGCGGTACGGTGCTCGGCCGCACCGCCGCACCGAGCTTGAGCGCGATCGGCGAGCCGGTCGACCTGGCCGTGGTCTGCGTGCCCGCCGCCGGTTTCGAGGCGGCCGTCGACGAGGCCCTGGAGTGCGGGGCACGCGCGATCGTCGCGATCACCGCCGGCTTCGCGGAGACCGGCACCGCCGGCCGTGCACGCCAGCAGGCCGTCGCCGAACGGGTGCGGGCCGCGGGAGCCGTCATGGTCGGCCCCAACTGCCTGGGGATCGCCGACAACACGACGGACCTCTTCCTGGCCTCCGACACCTTCACGCCCGGCGGCGTGGCGCTCCTGAGCCAGAGCGGCAACCTCGCCCTCGAACTCCAGCTGCGCTTCGCCCCGCACGGCCTCGGCTTCTCCCGGTTCGTGTCGCTGGGCAACCAGGCCGACGTCACCCTCGTCGACCTGCTCGCGGACTGCGCCCGGCACGAGGACACCCGGGCGATCGCGGTCTATGCCGAGGACTTCGCGGACGGACGTGCCTTCGCCGAGGCCGCGGCCGTGGCCGGCAAGCCGGTGGTGCTGCTCACCGCCGGGCGCGGCGACGCCTCGGCGCGCAGCGCGCAGTCGCACACCGGGGCGCTGACCACCTCGGCCGACGTGGTGACGGCGGCCTGCCGGGACGCCGGGGTGGAACTGGTCGCCACCCCGCGCGAACTCACCGTCGTGCTCGCCGCGTCGGCCGGACCGCGGCGCGGTGCCGGCCGCCGGGTCGCCGTCCTCACCGACGGCGGGGGCCACGGCGTGATCGCCGCCGACGCCGTGGAGGCCGCGGGACTCTCGGTGCCGGAGATCGGCGCGCCGGCCCGGGAGCGGCTGCGCGAGGTGCTGTGGGAGCAGTCGGCCGTCGCCAACCCCGTGGACCTGGCGGGCATGGGCGAGCAGGACCCCGGTTCGTACGCGGCGACCGTCGAGGCGCTGCTCGCGGCCGAGGAGGTCGACGCCGTGCTGATGACCGGCTACTTCGGCGGCTACGCGGCCTCCGAGGGCGGTCTCGGCGGCGGCGGTACGGCGCTGGCGGACGGGGAGCGGGAGGCGGCACGGCTCATCGCCGCCCGGCACAGCGCCACCGCCAAACCGCTGGTGGTGCAGTCGATGTATCCCGGCTCCCCCAGCTGCCGCACCCTCGCGGCCGCCGGCATCCCCGTCTTCGACGCCACCGAGGACGCCGCGCGTGCCCTCGCCGCCACGGTGGCCGGCTGTACCGCGCCCGGCATCGTCCCCCTCCCCCCGCCCGCCGCGCCGATGGAGGAGACCGGGTACACGCGGATCCGCGCGGCCCTCGAAGCGGCCGGCCTCGCCTTCCCCACCGCCCGGGAGGTCCACGACGAGTCCGAACTGCTCGCCGCCGTCGCCGGGTTCCCCGGCCCGTACGTGCTCAAGGCCCTGCACCTGCTGCACAAGTCGGACGCGGGCGGTGTGGCCCTCGGTCTGGCCGGGACCGACGAGGTGCTGGCCGCCTTCCGCGAGATGCACGCCCGGCTCGGCGCGCCCGCCTACTCCGTGGAGGCCATGGCGGACCTGTCCGACGGCATCGAGCTGATCGTCGGCGTCAACCGCGATCCGCGGTTCGGCCCTGTCGCCATGGTCGGCCTGGGCGGGGTGCTCGCCGAGTCGCTGCGCGACGTCGCCTTCACCCTGGCGCCGGTGACCGCCGACCGCGCCCTGGACCTGCTGCCCGGACTGCGCACCGCCGCACTGCTCGACGGGGTGCGCGGCCGGCCTCCCGTCGACGTCGCCGCGGCCGCCGCGGCCATCGAGACGATCACCACGTTCGCCGCCGCCCACCCGGAGATCGCCGAGCTGGAGGTGAACCCGCTCCTCGTCGGCCCCCGCGGTGCGCTCGCCCTGGACTCGCGCGCCGTCCTCGACTGAGCGACACCCCCGTACCCGCCCGAGCGACACCCCGTACCCGCCCGGGCGCCCCGCCCGCCCCCGCCCTCCCCCGACCGAAGAGGTGGTCACCATGGACATGCGCTACACCCCCGAACAGTCCGACCTGAAGCGGCGCGCGGCCGACTACGCCCGGCTGCTGATGCGCTACGAGGACCAGTCCGAGCAGGCCGGCGGTCCCCTGCCGCAGGCGCTGGTCACCGAACTGACCCGGGCCGCGATGGACGCCGGCGTCTACGCCATCAACATGCCCGCCGCATGGGGCGGCGCCGGGCTCAGCCTGCTCGACCAGGTCATCGTCGAGGAGGAGTTCGGCAAGGCCACCAACTGCCTGTGGGACATTCCCTGGCGGCCCGCGAACGTCCTGGCCCAGGGCGACGAACGGCAGCGCGAGAAGTACCTGCTGCCCGTGATCCGCGGGGAGAGGTTCGACGCGTTCGCCGTCACCGAGCCGGGCGCCGGATCCGACCCGTCCTCCGGCACCTCCACGGCCACGCGCACCGAGGGCGGCTGGCTGCTGAACGGCGAGAAGTGGTTCGTCACCTGCGGCGACATCGCCGACTTCCTGCTGGTGCAGGCGGACGCGGGCCCCGAGCGGCTGCCCACGCTGTTCTTCGTGGACAAGGCCGCTCACGGCGTCGGGATGACCCGCGTGCCGCGTTTCATGCACTCCGCCGTCAACGGGCATCCCGAGTTCACCTTCACCGACGTCTTCGTGGCCGACGAGGACGTGCTCGGCGGCGTCGGCAACGGCTACGAACTGACCAAGGAGTGGTTCACCGACGAGCGCCTGATGATCGCGGCACGCACCGTCGGCGCCGCGGAGCGGGCCCTCCATCTGGCCCGTGACTGGGCCGTGGAGCGCGAGCAGTTCGGCGCCCCCATCGCCGGTTACCAGCTGATCCAGGGCATGCTCGCGGACTGCGCCGTGGACATCGCCGTCAACCGCGCCTACACCCACCAGGTCGCCTGGGAGGCCGACCAGCCGCACACCGACCGCAAGACCCTGCACGCCAAGGCCTCCACCGCCAAGCTCGCCGCCAGCGAGGCGGCCGGCCGGGTCGCCGACCGGTGCCTGCAGATCTTCGGCGGCCGCGGCTACGACCGCTCCTACCCCGTCGAGCGCATCTACCGGGAGCTGCGCGTCGACCGGATCTGGGAGGGCACCTCCGAGATCCAGCGGCTGATCATCGCCAACGAGCTCATCAAGCGCGGCACCGGCGCGCTGGCTCTCCCCACGCACTGACCCCGCCCACGCCGGACCACCACACAGCGAGGACTTCCATGGACTTCCGCCTCACCCCGCGCCAGGCACAGCTCAAGGCCGACGCGCGTGCCCTCACCGACTTCATCGCCGCCTACGAGAACCGGTGCGAGGAGGACAACGGGCTGCCCGCGAGCGCGCACACCGAGATCCGCGACGCGGTCCTGAACGCGGGCCTCCAGGCCGTCAACATGCCTGCCGAATGGGGCGGCGCGGGCCTCACCATCGCCGAACAGGTCACCGTCCAGGAGGAGTTGGGCCGACTGACAGGCGCCCTGTGGGACATGGTGTGGCGGCCCGCGAACGCGCTGCGGTTCTGCACACCCGAGCAGCGCGAGCGTTTCCTGGTCCCGGTCATCAGGGGTGAGCGCCGGGACTGCTACGCGGTCACCGAGCGCGGCGCCGGGTCGGACCCGCAGAACATCGCCACCACGGCGACGAAGAACGACCGGGGGTGGGTGCTCAACGGGGAGAAGTGGTTCGTGACGGTCGGCGACCACGCCGACTTCATGATCGTCCTTGCGGCGGCGGGTCCGGAGCGCGCACCGACGCTGTTCCTGGTCGACAAGGACACCCCGGGCATCGAGATGACGCGCGTGCCGCGCTTCATGCACACCTTCGTCTACGAGCACCCCGAGTTCACCTTCACCGACGTCCAGGTCGACGAGGACGCCGTGCTCGGCGGCATCGGCGAGGGATACGACATCACCCGCTCCTGGTTCACCGAGGAGCGCCTGATGATCGCGGCCCGTACCACCGGCGCGGCCGAGCGGGCCCTGGAACTGTCCCGTGACTGGGCCGTGGAGCGCGAGCAGTTCGGCGCGCCGATCGCCACGTACCAGCTGGTCCAGGGCATGCTCGCGGACTGCGCCGTGGACATCGCCGTCAACCGCGCCTACACCCACCAGGTGGCCTGGGAGGTGGACCAGGCGGGTGCGGAGGACCGCAAGACCCTGCACGCCAAGGCCTCCATCGCCAAGCTCGCCGCCAGCGAGGCCTCGGGCCGGGTGATCGACCGGTGCCTGCAGATACACGGCGGGCGGGGCTACGACCGTGCGTACGCCGTGGAGCGGCTCTACCGGGAGCTGCGCGTGGACCGGATCTGGGAGGGCACCTCCGAGATCCAGCGGCTGATCATCGCCAACGAGCTCATCAAGCGCGGCACCGGCGCGCTGGCTCTCCCCACGCA
>NZ_JBEOWS010000447.1:0-6666 GCF_040296125.1 Streptomyces sp. NPDC002265
ATCTCTCCCTGGAGATGAGCAACCAGGCCGATGCCGTGCGCGGGCGCCTGCAGGAGATATTCGAGGTTCAGGTGGAGATGGTCGAGGCGGTGATCGTCGCGGCTCGGGAGCGTGGGGACGTGACGGTGGCCGACACCCACGACGCCGCCCAGTCGATCGTGGCCCAGCTCGAGGGCCAGGTGCTCTTCGCGAAGCTGTACAACGACCCCTCCCGGCTGAACAGGCTCTGGCCGAGCAGTCTCGCCCTGCTGGGCGTTCCCGATCTCCAGGTCCCGGTCCGCACCTGACGGAGGCCTTTCCGCCTTCGGTCGGTGAGGGTCGCGCTCTCAGTACGACGTCGTGGTGTCGTCCACGGGTGCTACCGCCGATGCAACTGTTCTTGCCTGACCTGGTGGTCCAGGCACCATGGCCGGTCGTCAGGCGGCGACGGCCCCCGTGGGCCCCACGCCCATGGACGGTGGCGTGGCTGGTTTGCGGGCAGGCGGGCACTGGTTCCGGGCCGCATGTCCGGGGAGGTCCTGTTCCGCCCAGACGACCTTGCCGCCCGGTGCCGAGCGGCAGCCCCACCTGCGGGACAGCTTGGCGACGAGGAAGAGACCGCGGCCGTGCTCGTCCGTGGCACGTGCGAGACGTGCCCGCGGGGCGCAGGGATCGGTGTCCGACACCTCGCAGGTCAGGGCCTGGTGCCGGATGAGCCGCAGCCCGATCGGTCCGGTTCCGTGGCTGACCGCGTTGGTGACGAGTTCGCTGACGATCAGTTTCGTAGCATCCTCGAGACCTTCCAGGCCCCATTCGGTCAGCTGCTGTGCCGCGAGGTTCCTGGCGTCGCGGACGGCCGTCTCGTCACGGTGCAGTGTCCAGAACGCCGTCCGGCTCGGGCTCAGCGCGCGGGTGCGGACGAGGAGAAGGGTGACGTCGTCGCACAACGCCTGGTCCGGAAGGTTCTGCGTCGCGATGTCGCAGAGTTCTTCCAGCGATCGGCCGGGTTCCGCGAGCACGCTGCCCAGGCGGCGCATTCCTTCGTCGATGTCGTGGTCGCGCGATTCGACCAGACCGTCGGTGTAGAGGGCGAGGAGACTCCCCTCGGGCAGTTCCAGCTGCACGCACTCGAAGGAGTTCCCGAGTCCCACCCCCAGGGGAAGACCGGCGGCGACGTCGGGGTAGACGACACGGCCCTGCTCGTCAATGATCGCGGGCGGCGGGTGTCCGGCCGACGCCATGGTGCATTGTCGGGTAGCCGGGTCGTAGACGGCGTACAGGCAGGTGGCGCCCGTCACCGCGGGAATCTGCTCCGGGAGGTCGCACTCTTCCTCACCGAGCCTTTGAACCGTGTCGTCGAGGCGGGCCAGCAGTTCGTCGGGGGGTAGCTCCATGTCGGCGAGGGTGCGGACGGCGGTGCGCAGCCGACCCATGGTCGCGGCGGCGTGGAGGCCGTGGCCGACCACGTCACCGACGACGAGGGCCACACGCGCGCCGGAGAGCGGGATGGTGTCGAACCAGTCGCCGCCGACGCAATGGTCCGCGTCTGCGGGCAGGTAACGCGACGCCACCTCGACCGCCATGCCGCCCCGCAAACGGCGCGGCAGCGAGTGACGTTGCAGGGTGAGCGCCGCAGTGTGCTGGCGCGCGTACTGACGAGCGTTGTCCAGTGAGTGCGCTGCGCGGTGGGCGAGCTCCTCGGCCAGCAGCAGATCGGCGTCCTGGAAGGGCACGGGATTCTTCGTGCGCACGAACAGCACCACGCCCAGCAGGGTGCGCCGTGCACGGATGGGTACGACCATGAGCGAGTGCATTCCGTTCTCGCGGATCCGGTGCTCCAGCCCCGGCACCTCGTCGACCCATGTGCCCGGAGCGGTGTCCAGGACCGGCTCCAGGCGGGACTTCCCGGCACTCAGGACTGCGGCGAGGGGCGAGTCCGGCGGGGCGAGGACCAGTTCACCCCGCACCCATGGAGATTCGGGGACCCCGTGGTTGATCGATGCCAGGCCGGCACGTCGCAGGCCGGGTAGGCACGTGCCCGTGGCGCCGATGCCGACCGGGGGGGCCTTCACCGAACGAGACCGACTGTTCCAGGTCCACGGCGACATAGTCGGCGAGCAGCGGCACGGCGAGGTCGGCCAGTTCCTGGCTGATCTGCATCACGTCCAGTGTGCTGCCCAGACGCGCGCCGGCCTCGCCGAGCACGGCGAGGCGCTCGCCCGCCTGTTGGTTCTCGATGACGCTGGAGCTGATCACGCACACCCCCAGCGCCTGCCCGTCGGCGTCCACGAGGCAGTGGCAGGAGACCGAGAGCGGATGCTCCTCGCCCAGGCCCGTGGGCTGCCGCATCCGGTACTCGTGGACCTTGGCGGTACCGCTCTGCAGCACCTGCCTCATCAGCGCCTCGAGCACGTCGGCGCTGTGGTCGGGCTGGGCGTCGCCGATCCAGCGTCCGAGCCGTTGATCATGTGGAGTGCCGTCGTGGCTCCCCATCGCGTCGTTCGCCCAGATGCGCTGTAGCTGCAGGTCCCGGATGACGATGCCGATCGGCGTGCGGGCGATGAGCGGTCCTCGCACCGATTCGTTCAGCCCGTCCCCGTGCGGTACGCCGGCGTCCGTCAGGGACACGAGCCAGCGCAGCGCTCCCTCCCCTCCCCGCAGCATCGAGATCCGCAGGCAGACGTCGAGCATACGACCGTCGCGGTGGCGCGCCTCTGTCGTGCCGGGCCAACCGTTCCGGACGTGGCACTGCTCGACGAAGCCGGATGTCGTCAGCACCTGCGTGAATTCCGGCAGTACGAGGTCGGCGGTGCGGCCCACGGCCTCTCCGGCGGAGTATCCGACAAGCTGCTCGGCGGCCTGTGTCCATCCGACCACCGTTCCCCGGTCGTCCAGCAAAGCGATCGCCGTGTCGGACACGCCAGTAGTAGCCATAGTCGTACCTGGAGTCACCACCTCAAAAGCCGCTGCGGTCACAGTGCTGCCCTCCTTGGACGGCGGGGATTTCCGGCGATCTGACGCCGGGCGGCGATATGCCGCTTTTGCACGATTGACCGAACGGGCGCTGTCTCTGTGACAGCGCTGCGGCAGGGATCGTGTACGGCTCATCACAGATCGCCGTACGCCTGCCTCCTGCCCTGAACGGTCAGCCGGGCATTGCGTCGGGACGCGAAGACCTCCGTGCGGTGCGATTCCGGACGGCTCCACCACACCGGAGATCTTCGCCATGACCACGCCCCGTGACTGTCGCCCCAGCCACCTCACAATGGGCGCATGGCCGCTCTTCGCATCGACCCGCGCCCGCTGAACACCGACGAGCGCGCAGTGCTTGAGCACATCCTGTCGGCAGAGTTCGTCGGCGCGTCGCAACTGCGCAGCCAGCTGGAGCGCACCGAGGTCACCGCCGTCTGGGGACCCGACTCCGTGAGCGTCGACCTGCAGGTCCGGGAACCGTGCGAGCACGCAGCACTGCCGCAGGCGCTCGTGCCCGTGGACGGGCCAGTCCATGACCCGTCAGGCGCATACGTCGGCGAGATCCTCGTGTGGACGGACCGGGGAGTCACGCTCGCAGCCCTGGAGTTCGCCTGGGTCACCGACGAAACGCCCACGTCCCTCCCCGCTGTCGTGGACGGCCGACTCAGCCGGCCGGCCTGACAGGCTCTCTGTACTCCGAGCGCCCGCGGGCCCTGCAGCGAATTCGCCAACGGCGTCTTCCAGCGGACGTGACCTGCTTCGGGCCGGACACGGGACGGGGGATCAGCCCGGCTGCAGGGTGGCGGCGGCGGCGCGGATGAAGGCCATGGCGGTCTCCAGATCGCCGGGCTCGGATCGGTGCATCAGTTCGCCGATGACGCTGGCCACCGTGGCGGCAAGGATGCGGGGGGCGAAGTCGTCGGGGCGCCGGCCCTGCTCTTCGGCGAGGAGGCGGGCGCCGTCCTGGATGACTTCGGCCAGGCGCCCCCCGCACAGGCCCTTGAGCTGCGGGTTGGCTTGCAGCATGCGGTCGTGGAGCCGATCGGACTCGTTCCGCTCGTCCATCTGCCGACGCAGCCACTGCTCCACGGTGTCGAGGATGCCTTGGCCTTCCGGTCGCGTGTGCAGCGTCTGGTCGAGCTCGTCGATGAACGCGTTGAAGTGCGCCATCGCAAGTTCGAGCTTGGACGGGAAGTACAGCGTGACCGTGCGCGGCGACACCTCGGCCGCCTCGGCGATGTCGGCGATGCTCGCGGCGTCGAAGCCCCGCTCGGCGAACAGCTCGTAGGCCGCGGTGAGGATCGCTTCTCTGCGCCGCGTCTTGCTGCGTTCCCTGAGGCTGTCACCCACCATGCCGCAAGTTTACCATCGCTTGCTATTTTACAGTCGATAGTAAAATTACGTTACGCTGCAATTCGTGGGGCGCCGTCGTCGCCCGCCGACGGCCTCCTCGTCCCGGCTCCCCTTGATCGCGGTCTCGACCGGTTAGGAAATGCATCGATGGCTTCACGCCTGTACGCCTGGGCGCGCTGGACGGTTCGCCGCCGCCGCTGGGTGATATCCGCCTGGATCCTCCTGCTCGCCGTCGTCGGCGGCCTGGGGGCGTCCTTGCACGGCAAGACGTCCACGGAGTTCACGGTCCCCGGCGTCGAGTCACAGCGGGCGCAGGATCTGCTCAAGGAGAAGTTCCCGCCGGCAGCCGGCGGTGTCGTACGGATCGTGGTCGCCGCGCCGAAGGGGGCGACAGTCACCGGCCCGGCACAGCAGAAGGTGCTGGACGACGCCCTGCGCAGGGCCGCCCGGGTGCCCGGCGTCGTCGCCGTCTCCCAGCCCGCCACCAGTGGTGCGGTCTCGGCCGACCGGACCGTCGCGTACTCCGACGTGCGGTTCGAGCAGGAGGCCTCGAACGTCCCGCAATCCGCCAAGGACGCGCTGTCCACCGCGATGCAGCCCGTCCGCAAGGCCGGGCTGCAGGTCGAACTCGGCGGCTACGCCATGAATCCGCAGACCAAGGCGGGCGGCCCCGCCGAACTGGCCGGCGTCGTCATCGCCTTCGCGATCCTCGCCGTCGCCCTGGGTTCCCTCGTCGCGGCCGGGCTGCCGCTGGTGAGCGCACTGGTGGGAGTGGCCGTCGGCGTGCTCGGCACGATGTTCGTCTCCCGGTTCGTGACGATGACCGGCACCGCGACCACCCTGGCCCTGATGATCGGCCTCGCGGTCGGCATCGACTACGCGCTGTTCGTCATCTCCCGCCATCGCGAGCAGCTCGCCGATCCGGAGGCCGACTGGGAGGAGTCGATCGCACGGGCCACCGCCACGGCCGGCAGCGCGGTCGTCTTCGCCGGAGCCACCGTCGTGATCGCACTGGCCGCGCTGGCCATCGCCGGCATTCCCTTCCTCACTGTCATGGGCCTGGCCGGCGCCGCGACCGTGCTGATCGCCGTTCTGGTCGCCATCAGCCTGCTCCCGGCCGTGCTCGGCGTGTTCGGCGAGCGGATGCGCCCGCGCCGACGTGAGCGTCCGGACAACCGGCAGGGGCGCGCTCCGGGCTCCTGGGGACTGGCGTGGGCGCGCACGGTCACCCGCGCGCCGGCCGCCGTGCTGCTCGTCGGCGTCGTGGGTCTGCTGGCTGTCGCGCTTCCGGCCCGGGACCTGCGCCTCGGCCTGCCCAGCTACGCCTCCCAGCCCGAGACGAGTACGCAGCACCGCAGCTACGACCTGCTCACCAAGGGCTTCGGACCGGGCTTCAACGCCACGCTCACCACCGTGGTCGACACCGGCCACATCCCCGAGGACCAGCGGCAGGCCACGGTGACGAAGCTGCGTGGCGCGCTGGCGGCCGACCAGGACGTCACCGCCGTCTCGCCCTCGGTGTCCAGCCCCGCCGGCGACCTCACACTCATGGCCGTCGTCCCCAAGTCGAGCCCGGACGCCCAGGCCACGACCGACCTGGTGCACCGCCTGCGCCAGAATTCCGTAGAGGTCGCCGCCGCCGGCGGCACCCTCTACGTCACCGGGCAGACCGCGATGGCCATCGACGTCGCCGGCAAACTCGCGGACGCTCTGCCCCTGTTCATCGCCGTCATCGTCATCCTGGCGCTGATCCTGCTGACCATCGCCTTCCGGTCGGTGCTGGTGCCGCTCAAGGCCGCGCTCGGCTTCCTGCTCTCGGTCGGCGCAAGCCTGGGCGCCTCGGTCTGGGTGTTCCAGCAGGGCCACGCGAACGGCCTGCTGAGCGTGGCCGCCACCGGCCCGGTCCCCAGCTTCCTGCCGGTCCTCCTCATCGGCGTGCTCTTCGGGCTCGCCATGGACTACGAGGTCTTCCTCGTCAGCCGGATGCGCGAACACCACGAGCATCACGGGGACCCGGCCGAGGCGATCGCCCAGGGCATCGCCCGCAGCGCGCGCGTGGTCGTGGCCGCCGCACTGATCATGGTCGCGGTCTTCGGCGGCTTCATCTTCAACGAGGACCCGATCATCAAGTCCATCGGCTTCGCGCTCGCCTTCGGCGTGTTCGTCGACGCCTTCGTCGTCCGCATGACGCTCGTGCCCGCCGTCATGGCCCTGGTCGGCCGGCACGCCTGGCGCATGCCCGGGTGGCTCGACCGTCTGGTGCCGGACGTCGACATCGAGGGCGCACGGCTCCCGGCCCTCGCCCCGGCCGAGCCCGGTACACCGGAAAGCCGGACGGACCACGAGCTGGCCGTCCGGAGC
>NZ_JBEOWS010000448.1:0-6657 GCF_040296125.1 Streptomyces sp. NPDC002265
GACACCCGAAGGCGTGAGGGACCCCGCCCCCGCCTTCCCGGACCACGCACCGGATGCGTGCCGCCCGGCAGCGGAGCGAAAGCGGGCGACCAGAACGCCCAACACCGTTCGGGGCGTTCGGCTGAGCAACCACAGTCCTGGAGACAGGACTCACTCCCGCTCAGTCCTTAGGAACGGTGGCCGGGACGGTTCCCCCGACACGGCTCTCGGCCCGTACTCATGCCGAGGTACGACGAGAAAGGAATTGACTCCTCCCCCTCCTGAAGGAGGGGGATTCCTGGCTCACTTCGCCCGGCACCTAGCAGGTGGCAGGTCTTACGAGATCAGCACCAGCCGGGTCGAGACCAGCCCGGACGAGCATCACGCGCGCGGAATTCTTGTCCCTGGGGGACACGGCTCCACACGCGGTGCACGTATACGTTCGTTCGGAAAGAGGCAGTGCGTGCTTGGCTCTCGCTCCGCACCGCGCGCAATCCATGGTGGTGTGCGCAGGGTCGACCAGATGCACGATGCGCCCGTGCTTGCGGGCCATCTCGACCAGCGCGTTCTTGGTCGCACCGACGGCAGCGTCCGCAGCCTTGCGGGCCATCGTGGACCGGGCGAGGAACTTCGGGCGGAAGTCCTCGACCGCCAGGACATCGTGGTCGCGGACCACGGCCTTGGCCCACTTGCGGCCGGTGTCCTGCCGCTGCCGGGCGATCTTCCTGGAAACCTTCGCCGCCGCAGTGCGAGCCGCGCGGTAGCCGCCGGTGTCCGGCCGGTTCTTCGGCGTGCGACGGCGGGCCATCATCTTCTGGTAGCGGGCCAGGCGCTGCGCGGCGGTCCGACCGTGCTGCGGGTGGGCAAGGTCGTGGGCACCAGAGGTGGTGGTCGCGGTCTCCCTCACACCCCAGTCGATGCCGATCACGCGTCCCGTGACAGGAAGCGGCTCCATCCTGGCCCTCACGACGAAGGATGCGTACCAGTGGCCGAGCCTGTCGCGGTACACCCGCACCGACGTCGGCCCCGGCGGGCAGCTTGCGGGACCACACCACGGTCACAGCGATGTTGCCGGCCAGGTGCAGGCGGCCGTCCTCGAGCCGGAAACCGCGCCGCGTGTAGTTCAGCGACACCGGCGCCTCACGCTTGCGCTTGATCCGGGGCATCCCGGCCCGCTGCCGCACCGGCATCCTGGCCCTGATGTCCTTGAGCGCCCTCGCCCGGGCCTTGGCGAAGTCCCGGACCGTCTGCTGCTGCGGCACCGAACTGCCCTCACGTAGCCACACCATCGCACCGCGCGCCTCGGTCAGCATCCTGTCCAGCTGCGCCGGACCGCAGGTCACCTGCTCGACGGCGCCCCTGTTCAGGGCGTGGACTTTGCGGGACATGGCCACACACTCGTTCCACACCCACCGACAGCGCGCCCACTCCGCATCCAACCGGGCCAGCGCGGTCGACGACACACGAAGACGGTAGGTGTACCGGGCATACCCGGCCTCTCCCACACCCTGTGCGCTCGTCACGCCGTCATACTGCCACCCCATCACCACGCCGCGAGGCACGAAACATGAAAGAACCCGCATCGCCCTCCCCGTCCCGAACCAGGACCGACACCCAACCCCGAGACCATCCACGCATCAAGGGCGAACACCGCACCACCATTGCAGACGCCGATCGCCCGGAGGGCGACTCGGCTTTCCCTGCCCTGCTCCGCAGGAATCCGATTCCTCCCCGGCCTGAAGGCCGGGGCATCCTCGGAGAACACCGGTGAGTGCCATGCCCCGCATCGTCGGTGAGGTGATGACCGTCGACGTCGTCGAGGCACACCCGGAGACGTCGTTCAAGGACGTGGTACGGCTGCTGGACCGGCACCAGATCAGCGGTCTGCCCGTCGTGGACGGCGACGACAAGGTCGTGGGGGTGATCTCCGGGACCGATCTGATACGCCGCCAGGCAGGCCGGCCCACGGGCGGGTGGGCACGGCGGTTCCGGATGCCCCCACTGGGCCGCTCCGCCAGCCTCACTGAGTCCGTCGCACGCGCCGTCACGGCGCGCGAACTGATGTCGACGCCCCCGATCACCGTACATCCGGAACAGCGGATCGCGGACGCCGCGCGCGTGATGGAGCGTCACGGCGTCGAGCGCCTGCCGGTCGTGGACGAGGAGGACCGGCTCATCGGCATCGCCACCCGACGCGATCTGCTGCGGGTCTTCCTGCGCACGGACGACGAGATCCGCCAGGAGGTCCACGAAGAGGTGCTGACCCGCGCCCTCGGGCTGCCGGCCCACAGCGTGGCCGTCTCGGTCCGGGACGGCATGGCCACGCTGGAAGGGACCGTGCGGCACCGCAGCGACATTCCGCTCGCGATCCGGCTAACGTACCGGGTCGACGGGGTGGTCGGCGTCGTCAACAGCCTGACCCACCAGATCGACGACACCCTCCCTTCCGGGAATCCTCCGGCCCCTGGTCTCTCACACGGCCTGGGTCTGTCCGGCGGGACACCCGGCCCGTCGACTACGGGGCCGATCAGCCCTTCAAAGGGACCAACGGGACCTGGGGCGGGACCCCGCTGACGAGAGACGCTGCTGGTGGGAGCGGTACCGGTCCCGCGCAAGGCCCCTCTCCGCGCCGCCACCCGTGCGGCGCCGCCCTCTCGACGACGGAGGCTCGCCCCCATGACCCGCCACGACGACCGTAGCGCGATCACCGACCCTGCCAGCACACCGTCCGACACCGCCGTCGCGGTGGACCGCCTGGTGACGAACGGGCTCAAGGCGCTCGCCGACTACGAGGCGCTCGATCAGGAGCACGTCGACCACATCGTGAAGAAGGCCTCGGTGGCCGCCCTGGACGCGCACACCGAGCTCGCGCGGCTCGCGGTGGAAGAGACCGGGCGCGGTGTCTTCGAGGACAAGGCGGCCAAGAACATGTTCGCCTGCGAGTACGTCACCCACAGCATGGGCCCGATGAAGACGGTCGGCGTGATCGCCCGTGACGACATCGACGACATGACCGAGGTGGCCGAACCGGTAGGCGTGGTGTGCGCGATCACGCCCGTCACCAACCCGACCTCCACCACGATCTTCAAGGCGCTGATGGCGCTGAAGACCCGCAACCCGGTCGTGTTCGCCTTCCATCCCTCCGCCCAGCGCTGCAGCGCCCAGGCCGCCCGCATCGTGCGCGACGCGGCGGTCGCCGCAGGGGCGCCGGAACACTGCGTGCAGTGGATCGAGATCCCGTCCGTCGAGGCGACCGGTGCCCTGATGCGGCACCCGGGTGTCTCGCTGATCCTCGCCACCGGCGGCAACGCGATGGTCAAGGCCGCCTATTCGGCCGGCAAGCCCGCCCTGGGCGTCGGCGCCGGCAACGTTCCCGCCTACGTCCACCGCAGTGCCGACGTCCGCCGGGCCGTCAACGATCTGGTGCTGTCCAAGTCGTTCGACAACGGCATGATCTGTGCCTCCGAACAGGCCGTCATCCTGGACGAGGGGATCTACGACGCCGTCCTCGCCGAATTCCGCACCCTGCACGCCCACTTGGCCACCGCCGAGGAGAAGGCGAAGCTGGAGACCTTCCTGTTCCCCGTCGGCACCGCAGGCGGGGGCTGCGAGCCCAAGGTCAACTCCGCGGCCGTCGGGCAGAGCCCGGCGTGGATCGCCGAACAGGCGGGCTTCTCCGTGCCCGCCGACACCTCTCTCATCCTGGTCGAGGCAGACCGGGTCGGCCCCGGCGAGCCCCTCACCCGCGAGAAGCTCTGCCCGGTCCTCGCCGTCCTGCGGGCCGGTTCCGAAGAGCAGGGCTTCGACCTGGCCGCCGACATGGTCGCCTTCCACGGACAGGGCCACAGCGCCGTCATCCACACCGGGGACATGGAGCTGGCGGAGGCGTACGGCCGGCGCATCAAGGCCGTACGGATCATCGTCAACGCCCCGTCCTCGCAGGGCGCCATCGGCGGCATCTACAACAGCCTGCTGCCGTCGCTGACACTGGGCTGCGGCTCCTGGGGCAGCACCTCGGTGTCCAACAACGTCTCCGCCGCCCAGCTGCTGAACGTCAAGAGGATCTCGGTGCGCCGCAACAACCTGCAATGGTTCAAGGTCCCGCCGAAGATCTACTTCGAGCCGCAGTCCATCCGCTACCTCACCTCCATACCGGACGTCCACCGCGTCACCGTCGTCACCGACGCGACGATGACCCGCCTCGGCCTCGTCGACCGGGTCGAGCGCGTCCTGCGACGCCGCCGTGAACCGGTCACCATCCAGGTCATCGACAACGTCGAACCCGAGCCCAGCATCGACTCGGTCCGACGCGGCGCCCGCCTCATGGGCGACTTCCGCCCGGACACCATCATCGCCCTCGGCGGCGGCTCCCCCATGGACGCGGCCAAGGTGATGTGGCTGCTGTACGAACAGCAGGCCGAGGGCAAGGACGTCGACTTCGCCGACATGCGGCACAAGTTCTCCGACATCCGCAAACGCGCCTTCCGCTTCCCTGTCCTCGGCAAACTCGCCCGCTTGGTGTGCATCCCCACCACCTCCGGCACCGGCGCCGAAGTGACCCCGTTCGCCGTCATCTCCGACCCCGCCACCGGCAAGAAGTACCCGCTGGCCGACTACGCCCTCACCCCCAGCGTGGCCATCGTCGACCCGCTGCTCACCACCGAGCTGCCCCGCTCGCTGGCCGCCGACAGCGGCTTCGACGCCCTCACCCACGCCATCGAGGCATACGTGTCCGTCTACGCCAACGACTTCACCGACGGCCTCGCCCTGCACGCGATCCGGCTGATCTTCGACAACATCGAGGCCGCGGTGAACGACCGCGCGGCCCGGCCGAAGGCCCAGGAGAAGATGCACAACGCCGGCACCATCGCCGGCATGGCCTTCGGCAACGCCTTCCTCGGCATCGTCCACGCCATGTCTCACACCCTCGGCGCTACCTTCCACATCGCGCACGGCCGCACCAACGCCGTTCTCCTGCCGCACGTCATCCGCTACAACGGCACCGTCCCCACGAAGCTCACCGGCTGGCCCAAGTACGAGAACTACCACGCCCCCGAACGCTTCCAGGACATCGCCCGCGCCCTAGGCCTGCCCGCCACCACCCCGGCCGAGGGCGTCGAGTCCCTCGCCTCGGCGGTGGAACGGCTCCGCGACGCCGTGGGCATCGAGGCGACGTTCCAGGCCCTCGGCGTCGATGAGCGCACCTTCCTCGACGCCCTGCCCCAACAGGCCCTGAACGCCTACGAGGACCAGTGCGCGCCCGCCAACCCGCGGATGCCGATGCTCGCCGACATGCGGGAGTTGATGCGGACTGCCTTCTACGGCCGCCCGGAAGCCGAACGGGCTGAACGGCCATAACTCGCGTGCCGGTGCCTCGGCGCCGGTCGGGTTTCGACGACGGCGGTGGGCAGGGGTCCGCGGGGCCACGACCGCACCGCCGTCCGGCCCTGGTCGAACAAGCCCTGTGGGTCGGTACGCCCCAGGTGATGGTGCCCTTCGGCCTTTCTTCGGCCTTTCTTCGGCCCACCGCCCGCCGAACTGCGCCGAGACGTGGCCCGGTGACTGCTGCACAGGAGACCGCCGCCCAAGTCGATGCGGCTCCCTTCCCCTTCATCCGCCCTTCCCGGGAGCTTCCATGCTGTCCGCGGAATCCGCCGCCCTCGTACGGACCACCCTGCCCGCCGTGGCCGGAGCGCTCGACGAGATCACCAGGACACGGGTGTCCAGCCCGGCGGAATCTGGCGGCCCTGGAAGGTCGTCGAACGCCGTACCGAGACCCCCGACGTCGTGTCCTTCCTGCTCCGCCCGGCAGACGGCGAACGCCCGCCGCATACCTGCGCGGGCCAGTACGTGAGCGTCCGCGTACGCATGGCCGACGGCGTGCACCAGCTGCGCCAGTACAGCCTTTCCTCGGACCCCGGCGGAGAACTGCGGCGGATCACCGTGAAGCGGCGCAAGGGGGACGCCGAGGGGCCGGACGGCGAGGTCTCCACCCTGCTGTACGACCACGTCGGTGCCGGGGACGAACTGCTGCTGTCCGCGCCGTTCGGCGACGTCTTCCTCGACGACCCGGTGGATGCCACCACCCCCGTCGTGCTGATCTCGGCCGGCATCGGCTGAACCCCCATGACCGGCATCCTGGCCCGCCTGGCCGCCCTCCGCTCGATCCGTCCGGTCCTGGTCCTGCACGCCGACCGCTCCCCCGGCGACCACGCCCTGCGTGCCGAGACGCGCGACCTGGTCGGGCAACTGCCGAGCGCCCGCGCCGTCTTCTGGTACGAGCGCCCCGGTTCGGAGGAACCCGCCGCGCACACCGACCTGATGGACCTGAACACAACCGAACTCCCCGACAACGCCACGGTGTTCCTCTGCGGCCCGCTGCCCTTCATGCAAGAGGTGCGCGGACAACTGCTCGGCGCCGGCGTCCCCGCGCGACGTATTCGCTACGAGGTCTTCGGACCCGACCTGTGGCTGCCCGACACCTCGGCGTGAACCACGCCGTATCCCCTGACAACCCGAGGAAGGACCACATTTGACTTCCTCCCCCTCCTGAAGGAGGGGGAGTCCTACGGCTCGCGCCGTTGGGGTTTCTGCTTCATCGCCGACTGCCCGCCCGGAGTACTCCGTTGAGGTCTTACACCGGCTCCACAGACAGACGCCGTCAGCCCGACGGCCAGA
>NZ_JBEOWS010000449.1:0-6621 GCF_040296125.1 Streptomyces sp. NPDC002265
GCCTACGGCCTCGTCCAGGCCCTGCCCGGCTCCAAGATGGCCACCGCCGGCGCCGACTGGAAGACCAACCCCGCCACCCAGATCAAGTGGGGCCTGGACTACATGAACTCCCGCTACGGCAGCCCCGCCCAGGCCTGGGACTTCTGGCAGACCCACCACTGGTACTGATCCACCGATCAGCCAGTCACCCCCGGCGCGCCTACCTGAGCGCGCCATCCGCGAAGGCGGCGGCCCCCGACCCCGGGGCCGCCGCCTTCGGGCGTTTCCCTCCCGGGCCGGAGCTCCTGCCATGCTGCATGTCATGCGCACACAGATCACCTCGGCCGGAATGGCTGAGCTCCACCAGGTTCTCGCCGACCACCACCGGTACTGGGGAGAGCGCGACCTCCGGCCCCTGCATCTTCGGGCGCTGGTGCAGGAGTTCGGTGAAACCTGCCTGGTCGCCCGCGCCGAGGACGGGATTCACGGGTACATCCTCGGGTTCGTCACCCCGACCGGCACCGGGTACGTACACCTGATCGCCACCCGCGACGACGCCCGCGGCACCGGGCTCGGACGCCGTCTGTACGCGGCGTTCGCCGACGCCGCGCAGCGACAGGGCGCGCTGCGGCTGAAGGCGATCACTTCCCTCGGCAACACCGGGTCGATCGCGTTCCATCGCAGCCTCGGCTTCGACGCGCAGACGGTCGACGACTACAACGGCCCCGGCCAGGCCATGGTCGTCTTCCGCCGCGCTCTACCGTTCGACGCCGTGCAGCCCTGAACGACCACCGGGCGGGCCTCACCGGCCGTGCCGGAGCCTGCGGACCTGAGCCCTGGCGAGGGAGAGGCGGCGGACTGCCGAGCCGGCCGACCCGGACGCCGCCGTCGACCGCGCTCAGGTGCAGGCCAAGGCCTGTCCGGCGGATCCTGCCGCAGACGCGGGGCCTGGAGGGGGAACCCCAGCGGCGTTGTCGTCACTCGCCGACGTCCCCCAGCCTTCGGCCGGGAGGTGCCCCCACCGCGTCGACTCCCTCCTCCGCCTTACATCTGCACGCTCCCCCAGCTCTCGGCTTCGCTCGAGCCGGGGGCACCCCCATGACCCCGCTCACCTCGGCTGATACGACACCGCTGCTTTCCTGCGACTTGATGCACAGGACAGGCCCTTGCCGCCTCGTCGATCTCGATCCGCCGGTAGGCGCCGTCGACGGTGCTGCCTCCGGCCGGGAGACCCCCTCATGTGGCCATCGCGCGGGACGCGTTGTCGCCCGCCGCAGAGGTGCCTTCCGCTGCCGTCGCGCCGACCGGAGCCGGAGACGCGGTCGTCGTTCCGTTCGCCCGTGTCAGCCCGACGCCCACGAGGACCACGGCCATGCCCAGCACCACCCGGCCACTGAGGTGCTCGCCCAGGACGACCACGCCGAGGAGAACGGAGACCACCGGCAGCAGGTAACCGACCACGGCCGCGCTGGTGGCACCCTCGTCGTTGATGATCCGGTAGGTGAGGTGGAACGTGGTCGCGGTGCACAGGACGCTGAGGACGACGGCCGCGACCAGGACGGTCGGACCGGGGTCGATCGACTCCAGGCCGCCGATCGGCATCATGACGGCGGTCAGTCCACTCGCGGCGACGAGCTGGGCGGCGGACAGGGAGATGGTGGGGGTGCCCCTTCGGACCAGCGTGCGGCCCATGTACGTGAACGCGACGGCGTAGGTGGCGGCCGCGCCGAGGATGGCGAGGGCCCCCCAGCCGATGGCCCCGGCCGTCCGCCAGGGGGCGAAGATGACGACCGTGCCGGCGAAACCGAGCAGTAGGCCCGCCAGCCGGACGGGCCGAAGTCCGCGTTCCGAGCCGAGGACCAGACCGAGGACGACCGACCAGATGGGGGTCGTGGAGTTCAGGACTCCGGCGAGACCCGAGTCGACCGTCTGCTGGCCCAGACTGAACAGCGCGAACGGAAGCGCGTTGCAGAAGAAGGCCGCGACGGCGATGTGGCGCCATACGGTGAGGCCGCGGGGCATGCTCCGGCCTGTCGCGTAGCAGGCGACAGTGAGGACGAGCGCGCCGAGGGTACAGCGGACGAATGTGACCTGGAGCGGGGAGAGTCCGCGCAGCGCCAGCTCTGTCCAGAGGAAGGTCGAACCCCACAGCAGCGCCAGCACGACCACCCGCATTCCGCCCCACAAGCGCCATGTACCGCTGTTCACGATGGCTTTCCTCCCATTCGGTTCGCCGGCCGGCCGGGTGGTCGGTCCAGCGGGCTCCTTCGGCCTCGGTCCCGGCAGCAGGCCCCTCGGTCCCGGGAGCAGGCCCCTCGGTCCCGGTCACTCGAAGGTGCCTGAGCCGAGCTTTGAGGACAAGCGAAAGGTTCTACCTATTCCGTTAAGCTCTGCTACATGCTTGATGTGAGACGACTCCAGGTCCTGCGCGCGGTGGTCACCAGCGGTACGGTCACCGCCGCCGCGGCCCACCTCGGCTACACACCGTCAGCCGTCAGTCAGCAGGTGGCGGCGCTGGAGAAGCAGGCCGGTACGGCGCTGCTCGAACGCGTCGGCCGTGGAGTGCGGCCCACGGCCGCCGGCCTGCTGCTCACCGAGCATGCGGCCCTGATCAGCTCGGCGGTCGCCCAGGCGGAGACCGCCCTCGCCGACCTCCGCGCCGGACGCACCGGACACCTGGCGGTCCGCTACTTCGCCACGGCCGGGTCCACACTGGTGGCCCCCGCCCTGGCCCGGCTGCGCGCCGAGCACCCGGGGGTCCGCGTCGACCTTCAACTCACCGACCCCGAGGACCCGTTCCGGGAAGTGACACAGGGGCGGGCCGACCTGGCCGTGGTCGTCCAGGCACGCGGCCGCGTCGGCGACGGCTTCCGGCTCGTGCACCTCCTCGACGACCCCTACGCCGCCGTACTGCCCCTGGGCCATCCGCTCGCCACCGAGGCGGTCATCGACCTCAGCGCGCTGTCCGGCGAACAGTGGGTCGGCAGCGAGCCGCCCGGCCCCTGCCTGGAACCGGTGCTCGACTCCTGTGCGGCGGCCGGCTTCAGCCCCGACTTCGTCATCCAGAGCGAGGATTACGCCACCGCCCAGGGCTTCGTCGCGGCCGGTCTCGGGGTGGGCCTGATGCCGCGGCTGGGGCTGCGCAGCCAGAACCCCGGCGTCGTCGTACGCCCGGTCCGCAACCCCGAGCCGGTCCGGGTGATCTCGGCAGCCGTACGGGAGATCTCCTTCGAGCAGCCGGCCCTGCACAGTCTGCTGACCGCTCTGCGGGACGCTGCCACCACCGCCTGAGGGCCCGGTGCCGCCCTGCCCACCTGCGCAGTCCCAGAGTCGCGAACTCACCGGACGCACTCGAGAAGGTAAGATCGCATGAGCCGCACGCCCGTCGGCGACGCGACGCCCCGCCCGGACCCGACGGGCCTTTCGCCGACGCGCTATCTGGCTGGATCGGTGTCGTAGTCGTGCCGGGCCTGCTCGACCCTGTCCAGGTTGGCGGCGGCCCAGCCGGCGAGGTGCGCGAAGAGCGGGGCAAGACTGCGGCCCAGTTCGCTGATCTCGTACTCGACCCGAGGGGGGACCTCCGGGTGGTACGTCCGTACGACCATGCCGTCGCGCTCCAGTTGCCTCAGCCGCTGGGTCAGCACCTTCGGCGTGATCGCGCCGATCCGTCGTTCCAGCTCGACGAAGCGCTGCCGCCCGTGCGCGTTGAGCGTCCACAGGATCGGCGTGGTCCACCGGCTGAACACGATGTCCACGACCGCACTGGTCGGACAGGCGAGTTGAGGGTCGACCGCAGTAGCCACCCCGTCGGTTTCACCGGCCACGTGTACCCCTCGGGATAGTCACTTTCCTCTAGGTACCTACTATATCGGCGCTGTTAGCGTCCTCGTGTCGTCCGGAGCACGGCTCCGCGCGACGGTCCCGCCCGCCCGGGCGTGACAACCATGCTTGTTCGACACGGGAGTTGTTCATGTTTGTAGTGACGGGGGCAACCGGCAACGTCGGCCGTTCGCTCGTACAGGCCCTCGCGGCGGCGGGTGTCCAGGTGACCGCGACATGCCGAGGGATCTCGGCGGCGGACGTACCGGAGCGCGTCGATCACAGGCGGGCGGACCTGGTCGACCCCGAGAGCCTGCGGCCCGTGTTCGACGGTGCCGACGCACTGTTCCTCCAGAACGGGGGCCCCAGCGCGCATTTGCTGAACCCGCAGGACATCCTCGACGTGGCCAAGGCCGGCGGCGTCGGCCGAGTCGTCCTGCTGTCCTCCCAGGGGGTCGCGACCCGGCCCGGGTCGGCCTCGCACGGGGACACCGCGCGCTCCATCGAGGACGCCGTCCGGCAGTCCGGCATGGCCTGGACGATCCTGCGGCCCGGAGGCTTCAGTTCCAACGCGTACGCCTGGGCCGAGTCGGTGCGTACCCGAAGGACCGTCGCCGCACCGTTCGCCGACGTCGGCCTGCCGACGATCGACCCGGACGACATCGCCGAGGTCGCCGCCGCAGCCCTGCGGGAGGACGGCCACACGGGACGGATCTACGAGTTGACCGGGCCCGCACTCGACACGCCCCGCGAACGGGCGCAGGCTATCGGCGACGCACTCGGCGAACCCGTCCGGTTCATCGAGCAGACCCGGGACGAAGCCCGCGCGCAGATGCTCCGGTTCATGCCCGAGCCCGTGGTCGAGACGACGCTGACCATCCTCGGCGAACCCACCCCCGCGGAACAGCGCATCAGCCCCGATGTCCAGCGGGTCCTCGGCCGCGCACCCCGCGCCTTCGCCGACTGGGCTCGGCGCCACATCGCCGCCTTCCGATGAATCCGCCCTCATTTGAATCCGCCGTCTTCGGCCAGGGCGAGTTCGGGGCATCGATCCGAAGCTCGCAGACAACTCCGCCCGCCGTAGGCGATTCGTTCCCGGCTTGACGCTCAAGTAGCGGGCGGGAAACGGCACTTGGGTAAACTCTTCCTCTGGTCCAGACCAAAGAGTCGTCTGGTCTAGTCCAACATGATTGACGTGATCGCGACAGTGCCCGGAAGCTGGGGCTTCCCCCACCCCTCTGGAGGCACAGTGAGACGTCTTCGCGCATGTCTGGGCGCGGCAGCCGCCGTGAGCCTGGCCGCGGCCGGCGCGACCGCACTCGTCGCCGGCAGCGCCTCGGGCGCGACCGCCGCGCTCAGCAACCGGTGGTACGCCGCCGCCCCCTACCTGATGCCGACGGACAACGATCCGCCGGACGCGGCCACGATCATGGACGCGACCGGCCTCAAGGCGTTCCAGCTCGCGTTCATCCTCGCCCCCAACGGCGGCGGCTGCTCGCCCACTTGGGGCGGAACGTCGGCGGTGTCCTCGGACACCGCCGTGCAGTCGGTCATCAACACCATCCGCGCCAAGGGCGGTGACGTCTCCGTCTCGATCGGCGGCTACGGCGGCACCAAGCTCGGCCAGGCCTGCTCGGACGCGACCGCCACAGCTGCCGCGTACCAGCAGGTCATCACCAAGTACGGCCTGCACGCCATCGACTTCGACCTCGAGGAGCCGGAGTACGAGAACACGGCGGCCGTCAGGAACGAGATCGGCGCCGCCAAGATCCTCCAGCAGAACAACCCGGGCCTGTACGTGTCCGTCACCACGGCCGGAACGGCGGACGGCACCGGCTGGTTCGGCAAGCAGATGCTGCTGGAGGCGAAGTCGCAGGGCTTCACCCCGAACAACTTCTCCATCATGCCGTTCGACGGCGGCTTCAACGGCGCAGCATCCCAGACCAGCGCGCTCGCCAACTTCAACACGATCCTTCAGTCGACGTTCGGCTGGGACCAGGCGACCGCGTACGCCCATGAGGGCTTCTCGGGCATGAACGGCCGCAGCGACACGGGCGAGTACTTCTCGCAGGCCGATTTCCAGACGGTGCTGGACTTCGCCACGAGCCACAACATGGACCGCTTCACCTTCTGGTCCCTCAACCGGGACCGCCAGTGCTCCCCCGCCGACAACGGCGGCCGCACGTCGGGCACCTGCTCCAGCGTGACCCAGAACTCGTGGGACTTCGCGAAGTACTCGGTGAAGTTCGCCGGCGCCACCCCGCCCACCGGCACACCCACCCCGACGCCCACACCGACCCCCACGCCCACACCGCCGGGCAGCGGCTGCAAGACGCCCTGGAACGCGGCCACGGTCTACACCGCCGGTAACGAGGCTTCGTACAACAACCACAACTGGAAAGCCAAGTGGTGGACCCAGAACGAGACGCCGACCGGCGTCGACTGGGGTCCGTGGCAGGACGAGGGCACCTGCTGACAGTCCCACCCACACCTCTTGAGGGGATGACGTCACCCGAGACCCGGGTGGCGCCATCCCCTCGGCACATTCGAGACCGCGGTCACATCTCCCCCGCCCGCTCCGTGAGCTCCTGTGCACGCAGTGTCGCGGAACCGGTGAAGCACCCCACATGACCCACGTCACCCACTACCCGCGATAGTCGACGGAAAGGGACAGGTTTAGCAGCGGACCCATGCCCTGACCTGGGGATTGAGAGCCAGCTCACACAGGGCGCCGACAGCCCGAATGCGGCCACAACTAGTAAAAGGGGTCATTGCGGACATCGGTCGGGGCTGGTTGTCTTGAGGACGTCGCCAGGCACCACG
>NZ_JBEOWS010000450.1:0-6621 GCF_040296125.1 Streptomyces sp. NPDC002265
GGGAGGCATCCGGCCGGAAGGGCACGGCGCGCGTTGCGGCGAACGGCGTACCCGCCCGCCCGGCGACGGCGCGCCGGTCCGCCGCCCCCGGACGGCTCCCTTCTAATGAGGGCGGCGGACGCTCCGCCCGACGGGCCGGTCGACCCCCTGGCGGTCGGCGGCGGTCGGCGCGGACCGGGCGGACGGAGACCGATGCACGAGATGTCCATCGCGCTGGCGGTGATCGGCCAGGTGGAGGAGGCGGCCGAGCGGGCCGGTGACGTCACGGCCGTGCGCTCGGTACGGCTCCTGGTGGGCGAACTGGCCGGTGTCGTGCCCGACGCCCTGGCCTTCTGCTTCGAACTGGCCTGCGCCGGGACCGTCCTCGAAGGCGCCGAACTGGTCACCGAGACCGTGCCGGGACGGGCCCGCTGCGCGCCGTGCGCGCACGAATGGGCCGTCGGCATCCCGCCCCTGCTGAGCTGCCCGCGCTGCGGCGGAGCCGGCACCGACCTCCGGGCGGGCCGTGAACTACAGATCGCCGCAGTGCACTGGGACGACGGCAGGACGCCCGAACCAGCCCGCGAACCGATCCCCGAGGAGCGCTGAACCATGTGCCGCGTGGTCGACCTGAGGCAGGCCGTACTGGCCAAGAACGACGCGGGCGCGCAGACCCTGCGCGCCGAACTGACCGCGCGCGGGACCGCGGTCGTCAACATCCTCTCCAGCCCCGGCAGCGGCAAGACCGCCCTGCTGGAACGCGAGCTGCTGCTCGCGCGCGAGCGGTCGGTGCCCGTCGCGGCACTCACCGCCGACCTCGCCACCGAGAACGACGCCGTACGGCTCGCCCGCTCGGGCGTACCGGTCAAGCAGGTCCTCACCGACGGCCTGTGCCACCTGGAGTCCGCCATGCTCGCCGGGCACCTGCGCGGCTGGCTGCCCGACGACACCCGGCTGCTGTTCGTGGAGAACGTCGGCAATCTCGTCTGCCCCGCCTCCTACGACCTCGGCGAGACGCTGCGCGTCGTCCTCGCCTCCGTGACCGAGGGCGAGGACAAGCCGCTGAAGTACCCCACCGCCTTCGGCCTCGCCCAGCTGGTGGTCGTCACCAAGACCGACCTCGCGGAGGCCGTCGACTTCGACGAGACCGCGTTCCGCGCGCATGTCGAGCGGGTCAACCCCGGCGTCGAGGTGGTGCTGACCTCCGCACGGCACGGCCGGGGGGTCGGCGCCATGCTGGACCGGGCGCTGGCGGCGGCGGACGGCGCGTCCCCGCACGTCCCGGTCATGGCCCGCACCGCCGACGCGCACACCCACGCCCACGCGCACGAGCACCCGCTTCCGGAAGGCCACGCGCACGAGCACCCGCCCGGTCACAGCGACAGCCACAACCACGGCGACAGTCACAGTCACAGCCAGGCCGGCACCCACGCCCACGCCCGTCCCGGCACCCACGCCGACGCCGTGCCCCGCACCCACCCGTGAGCGCACCACCGCCCGCGCCCGCCCGCGCCGGCGACCGGCCGCAGCGCCGCCGCGTCACCGTCCGCGGCGTGGTCCAGGGCGTCGGCTTCCGGCCCTACCTCTACACCCTCGCCACCGCGCTCGACCTGACCGGCCATGTGACCAACACCCCGGAGGGCGTCGTCGCCGAGGTCGAGGGGGCAGCCTCGGCGGTCGCCTCCTTCTGCGAGCGGATCGCCGCCCAGGCGCCGCCGCTGGCCCGGGTGGAGTCCGTCGACCACCAGGAGGTGCCCGCCACCGGCGGCGGCGCGTTCACCATCCTGGCCTCCCACACCGACGGCCCCGCCCGCACCCTGGTCTCGCCCGACACCGCCACCTGCGCCGACTGCCTGCGCGAACTGGCGGACCCGGCCGACCGCCGCCACCGCCACCCGTTCGTCAACTGCACCCACTGCGGACCGCGGTTCACGATCGTCACCGGGGTGCCGTACGACCGGGCACACACCACCATGGCGGACTTCGCGATGTGCGCCGACTGCGCCCGGGAGTACGCCGATCCGGCCGACCGCCGCTTCCACGCCCAGCCGGTCGCCTGCCCCGCCTGCGGACCCCGGCTGCGCCTGCTCGTCCCGGCCGAGGTTCCCGGCGATCCGCCCCGACCCGCCCCCGGGGCGGACCCGGTGGCCGACGCCCGTGAACTCCTGGCGGCCGGAGCCGTCCTCGCGGTGAAGGGCCTGGGCGGCTACCACCTGGCCTGCGACGCCACGAATCCCGACGCGGTCGCGGCGCTGCGCCGCCGCAAGGCCCGCGGCGACAAACCGTTCGCCGTCATGGCGCGGACGGTGGACGACATCGCGCACCTCGTCCGGCTGGGACCCGAGGAGCGGACGCTGATCGAGGGCGCCGCCCGGCCCGTCGTACTGCTGCGCCGACGTACCGGGTCCGACCCGCAGGAGCGGCCGGGCGCGGTACGGCCGGCCGCCGCCGTCGCGCCCGGCAGCCCGGACCTCGGCGTGCTGCTTCCCTACACGCCCGTGCACCATCTGCTGCTCGGACTGCCCGGCGATCCCGACGGGCCCCGGCTGCTCGTCATGACCAGCGGCAACGTGGCCGGTGAGCCGATCGTCACCGACGACACCGAGGCACTGCACCGGCTGGCGCCGCTGGCCGACGCCTGGCTCACCCACGACCGGCCGATCCAGGTGCCGTGCGACGACTCCGTCGTACGGATCTGCGACGGCGAGCCGCTGGTGATCCGGCGCGCCCGCGGCTACGCGCCGCTGCCTTTGCCGCTCCCGGTGCCCGTGCGGCCCGCCCTCGCCGTGGGCGGCGACCTGAAGAACGCGTTCTGCCTCGGCGAGGACCGCAAAGCCTGGCTGTCCGCGCACATCGGTGACATGGACGACCTGAGCACCCAGCGGGCCTTCGAACGGGCCACGGTCCAGCTGGAGTCGATCACCGGGGTGCGGCCGGGACTGCTGGCGGCCGACCGGCATCCCGGCTACCGCTCGGCCGCCTGGGCCGAGCGCAACGCGCGCGGGCGGGCCGTCGAGCGCGTCCAGCACCACCACGCCCATATCGCCGCGGCCATGGCCGAACACGGGCTGGACGGCGGCCGCCCGGTGATCGGCGTCGCCTTCGACGGCACCGGACACGGCGACGACGGCACGGTCTGGGGCGGCGAGATCCTGCTCGCGGACTACGACGGGTTCACCCGGTTCGGACATCTCGCCCCGGTCCCGCTGCCCGGCGGCGACACCGCCGTACGCCGCCCGTACCGCATGGCGCTCTCCCATCTGCGCGCGGCAGGCCTCGCCTGGTCGGCCGACCTGCCCTGCGTCGCCGCCTGCCCGGACGACGAACTGCCGGTACTGGAACGGCAGTTGGCGCGTGGTCTGAACTGCGTCCCCACCTCCAGCATGGGCCGGCTCTTCGACGCCGTGTCCTCGCTCCTGGGGGTGTGCCACCGGGCCGGTTACGAGGCGCAGGCGGCCGTCGAGCTGGAGGGGGCCGCCGTGGGGTCGTCCGAAGAGGACACCGGCACCTACGCGTTCGCACTGCGCGCCCGCAGACCCGACGAAGGCCCGTACGGCCCGTACGGCATGGGCGACCCGTACGGCCCGTACCGCATGGGTGACCCGTACGGCTCCGACGGCGGTGGTACGGGCGATGGCGGCCCGGACGGCGACGGCGTGCTGCACGCCGATCCCGCGCCCGTCCTCGCGCGCATCGTCGCCGAATTGCGGGCGGGCGTGGACACGGGTCTGGTCGCGGCCCGTTTCCACCGGGCGGTGGCGGCCCTCGTGCACGCGGTCTGTGTCCGGGCCCGCGCCCGGCACGGGCTCGACACGGTCGCCCTGACCGGCGGGGTGTTCGCCAACACCCTGCTGTCATCGACCTGTTGTGCCGCCCTGCGCGCGGACGGCTTCACGGTCCTGCGCCACCGCCTGGTCCCGCCGGGCGACGGCGGACTGGCGCTCGGCCAGCTCGTGGTGGCCGCCCGCGTCAGGGACCGGCCTCACGACACCTACGGGTGACCGACCGCCCGCATCGCCGGACGGACAACTGCCCGACAGCACCGGACACCTGCCCGGCAGCACGGGCGACGCGAACGACCCACAGCGAGGAGAGGCCCATGTGCCTGGCGGTACCCGGCCGAGTGCTGGACATCGAGGAACGCGACGGCACCCGGATGGCCAGCGTCGACTTCGGCGGCGTGGTCAAGGAGGTGTGCCTGGAATACCTGCCCGACCTCCAGGTCGGCGAGTACGCCATCGTCCACGTCGGGTTCGCCCTGCAACGGCTGGACGAGGAGTCGGCGAAGCGGACGCTGGAGCTCTTCGCCACCCTCGGCATGCTCCAGGAGGAGTTCGGCGACCCCTGGGAGGCGGCGGCGGGCGCGGCCGCGCCGACCGAGTCCGGCGGGCACGTCATCGAGGAGACGCGGAAATGAAGTACATCGACGAGTTCCAGGACCCCGGGCTGGCCCGCAGGCTCCTCGACGACATCCATGCCACGGTGACCAGGCCGTGGGCGCTGATGGAGGTGTGCGGCGGACAGACCCACACCATCATCCGCCATGGCATCGACCAACTCCTGCCGGACGAGGTCGAGTTGATCCACGGGCCGGGCTGTCCGGTCTGCGTCACCCCGCTGGAGGTCATCGACAAGGCACTGGAGATCGCCTCCCGCCCCGAGGTGATCTTCTGCTCCTTCGGCGACATGCTGCGGGTCCCCGGAACCGGACGCGACCTGTTCCAGGTGCGGGGCGAGGGCGGCGACGTACGCGTCGTCTACTCGCCCCTCGACGCGCTGCGGATCGCCCGGCAGAACCCGGACCGTCAGGTCGTGTTCTTCGGCATCGGCTTCGAGACCACGGCGCCCCCCAACGCCATGACGGTCCATCAGGCCAGGAAGCTCGGCATCCGCAACTTCAGCCTGCTGGTGTCGCACGTGCGGGTGCCCCCCGCCATCGAGGCGATCATGCGCTCCCCGAGCTGCCGGGTCCAGGGCTTCCTCGCCGCGGGTCACGTGTGCAGCGTGATGGGCGTGGGGGAGTACCCGGAGCTGGCCGAACGCCACCGGGTGCCGATCGTCGTCACCGGCTTCGAGCCGCTCGACATCCTGGAAGGGGTACGCCGTACCGTCCGCCAGCTGGAGCGCGGCGAGCACACCGTGGACAACGCCTACGCCCGCGCCGTCCGCCCCGAGGGCAACGCGACCGCCCGGGCCATGCTGGAGGACGTCTTCGAGGTCACCGACCGCGCCTGGCGCGGCATCGGCGTCATCCCCGACAGCGGCTGGCGGCTGTCCGAGAAGTACCGGGCCTACGACGCCGAGCACCGGTTCGCCGTCACCGGCATCCGCACCCTCGAACCGGAGGAGTGCCGCAGCGGCGAGGTCCTCCAAGGACTGCTCAAACCGCACGAGTGCGAGGCCTTCGGCACCCTGTGCACCCCCCGCACCCCGCTCGGAGCCACCATGGTCTCCAGCGAGGGCGCCTGCGCCGCGTACTACCTCTACCGGCGACTGGACATCCCCACCGCTGCCCGGGAGGCGAGCCCCGTTGTCTGAGATCACCCTCGACCCCGCGACCTGGAGCTGTCCCGCCCCCGTGCGCGAGCGGCCCCGGATCGTCATGGGCCACGGCGGCGGCGGAGCGCTCTCCGCCGAGCTGGTGCGGGACATCTTCGCGCCCGCCTACGGGGGCACGGTCCTCGCGGGCATGGGCGACGCCGCCGCGCTCACCCTGGGCGGCGTACGGCTGGCGTTCTC
The DNA here is from genome assembly GCF_040296125.1 of Streptomyces sp. NPDC002265. Taxonomy (NCBI): domain Bacteria; kingdom Bacillati; phylum Actinomycetota; class Actinomycetes; order Kitasatosporales; family Streptomycetaceae; genus Streptomyces; species Streptomyces sp. NPDC002265. The sequence continues at coordinate 5,719 of NZ_JBEOWS010000450.1, forward strand.
CACCGACACCTTCGTGGTGCGGCCGCTGTTCTTCCCCGGCGGCAGCATCGGCGACCTGGCCGTCAACGGCACCGTCAACGACCTCGCGATGAGCGGAGCCCGCGCCGCCTACCTCTCCTGCGGCTTCGTCCTGGAGGAAGGCGTCGAGCTGGAGGTGGTCGACCGGGTGGCCAAGGCCCTGGGTGCCGCGGCGCGGGCCGCGGGCGTCGAGGTGGCGACCGGCGACACCAAGGTGGTGGAGGCGGGCCACGGCGACGGGATCTTCATCAACACCGCGGGCATCGGCCTGATCCCGGCGGGCGTGGACCTGCGGCCGCAGCGGGTCGTGCCCGGCGACGTCGTGATCGTCAGCGGCGGGATCGGCGTCCACGGAGTGGCGATCATGAGCGTCCGGGAGGGCCTGGAGTTCGGCGTGGAGCTGGAGAGCGACTGCGCGGCGCTGGGCTCGCTGGTCGAGGCGATGCTCGCGGTCACCCCGGATCTTCATGTGCTGCGCGATCCCACCCGCGGCGGGCTGGCTGCCGCGCTCAACGAGATCGCGGCGGCCTCCGGCACGGGCGTGGTCCTCCGGGAGCGCGACCTGCCCGTCCCGCCGGCCGTGGCCAACGCGTGCGCCATCCTGGGCCTGGACCCCATGTACGTCGCCAACGAGGGCAAGCTGGTCGCCTTCGTCCCGCGCGAGAGCGCCGACGCGGTCCTGGCCGCGATGCGGGCCCATCCGCTGGGCACGGGCGCGGCGATCATCGGAGAGGCCGTCGAGGAGCACCCCGGCATGGTGGTGGCCCGCACCCCGCTGGGCGGCACCCGCGTGGTCGACCTGCCGATCGGGGAACAGCTCCCGCGGATCTGCTGACGCGGACCCCGCCTCACCGGGTGGCGCCCGGCCGTCGAGGGGGCCACCCG
>NZ_JBEOWS010000451.1:0-6569 GCF_040296125.1 Streptomyces sp. NPDC002265
GGACCTGTCAGGAGTGCGGGACCGTCCACGACCGCGACGTCAACGCCGCACGCAACATCCTGGCCGCCGGACGGGCGGACAGGCTAAACGCCTGTAGAGCGCCGGTAAGACGGGCACACGTGCCCGCACAGCGCGGTGAAGCAGGAAGCCACCACAAGGGCCAGACGGCCCAGGCTGGAATCCCCGTCCCTTAGGGCGGGGAGCACGTCAAAGTACTGGCCCGTACCGGCATGGGCATGAAGCACGCCCGCCTCGCGGCGATTGCCTCGTGTACGGAATGCGGCTTTGAGCAGGATCACACGATTTTATAGTCGGTCGGTCGTCTATATTGAAAGCAGGCCGCTCGGCCCCTTCCATGCACGGGAGGTCGCAGGGCGCTACCGAACAGACGACAGGAGATGTTGATATGCGCGTTGAGGTTTGGACTGATATAGCCTGCCCCTGGTGCTATGTGGGCAGGGCCCGCTTCAGCCAAGGGCTCGCCGCCTTCGCCCACCGGGACGAGGTGGAGGTGATCCCCCGCTCCTTCGAACTCAATCCCCAGGCCGCGAACGGCGTGGTGCCGATCATCGACGCGGTCGCGGCACAGTACGGACGCACGCGTGAGCAGCAGGTCGCCCGAGAGGAGCAGGCTGCGGACATGGCGCGGGAAGTGGGGCTGGACTTCCGGATCGGCGGACGGGTCTTCGGCAACACCTTCGACGTGCACCGTCTCATCCACTTCGCCAAGCAGCACGGGCGGCAGGTCGAGCTGACGGATCTCGCCTTCCGGGCGAACTTCGCGGAAGAGCGGTCGGTCTACGACAGGGAGACCCAGGTGAGTCTGGCCGTGGAAGCGGGGCTGGACGCGGCACAGGCTCGGGGTGTGCTCGACAATCCGGAGGCGTTCGCCGCAGAGGTGCGGGCCGACGAGCGACTCGCGTCCGACCTGGGCGTGAGCGGTGTGCCCTTCTTCGTGCTGGACCGGAGCTACGCGGTGAACGGCGTCCAGTCGGCCGGGATGTTCACGCAGGCGCTGGAGAAGGCCTGGGAGGATCGGCCGGCGCCATGATGCCGTTTCTTTAGCGGATCGGGTTCATTCCGGTCCGCCCGATCGGCAGCGAAGGCGACGGTCGACCGTGCGGTGCCGTCGCGCGGTGGAGGCCCTTCAAGCCCGGCGGGACGACTGAGGTGCAGCGACGTCCTCGGGCCACCGGTGGCCCGGCAGTCGCCGAAGGGTGGGGGTGGGGGTGCGGCTGCCGACGCGTCGCGGCTCGCGAGAATCCCGCCGGAGCGACGGGCGCCCGTTGTGAGGCGACGCGAGCTCGTGCGGCGACGTCCGGGGCGGGGCGTGCCGCGTCCGCCTTCCCGGCCGCCGGTGAGAAGTGGCCGTACCTGGCCGGATGCCCGCACGGTCCGGCTCTCTTGAGGTGGCTTGAGGTGGCGTGAGGATCAGCCGGGCGAACGCATCACCCTTTTAGCTGGTGACGAACGTTCGTGCACGCTCATCACCCATTGAAGAGGTGGCAACCTCGCGCTGCCGGCCACCCGGCACCGGCCACCCTCCTGCGCGACGTTCCCGTCCTGGCAGCACACCAGGACGACCTGCTCCGGGAGGGCCCCTCAGCCCCGGTGTGGCGCCCCGTGCAGACCCCTGACCGGCGGGCCAGCCGGATGCACTCACACACACCTCGTGAACACGCAGTACGCAGACCTGCGCGCCCCTTCCTGCAGAGCCGACCATCAACCCCGACCACGAGGGCGCAGACCCGACCACAGAGACGACCATGCAGGCCACAACACTGCGCATCCGGTGATGCAGCGCATGCGCAGCCCGCCTGCGCAGGAGTGCGAACTGAGCAGCCATCGTTCTCGAGAGGAGGCTGCGCAATCCGGTGAGTCCCGAGTGCCAGGCGTACGAGGCGGAGGAGGCCGAGTCGGAGCCCGTCCTTACGACGGAGAGCGGACCGGCGGTCGACAGGGCCAATCAGCGGGACTCCTGAGGCTCTTCCCGCGATCCTGAAAAACTTCCGCGAGCATGTAGGGAAGCGCGGGCTGGCTCCGACGTCCCCTGTGAGAGCCGCCCACCACAGGCGGCCCGAGCCGAAGGAGCGGACTCATGAAGTACCTGGTGATGGTGCAGGGCACGCAGGCGGACTACGAGGCCCAGGCGGGCAAGCCCGCCGCGGGTCTCCCGGCCTGGAGCGACAACGATATGCAGGCGATGTTCCAGCACATGGGGGCGATCAACAACGACCTCGCCGAGACTGGCGAGTTCATCGATGCCCAGGGGCTGGCCGAGCCTGCCAGGACCCGCCTCGTCGGCGCCGGCGCGGACGGCAAGCCCGTGATCACCGACGGGCCGTACGGCGAGACCAAGGAAGTAATCGCCGGTTACTGGCTCCTGGAGTGCGAGAGCCTGGAACGGGTCACGGAGATCGCCGCGCGGGTCACCCAGTGTCCCGTTCCCGAGGGCGCGAACACGTACCCCGTCGTCATCCGGCCGCTCGGCGAAGTGTGAGCAGGGGAGACTTTTGAGACGTACGAGCGAGGTCGAGGACCTACTGCGCCTGCACGCGCCGCAGGTCCTCGGCGCGCTCGTACGCCGGTACGGGCACTTCGACGCCGCCGAGGACGCCGTACAGGAGGCACTGCTGGCAGCGGCCGGGCAGTGGCCCGAGTCGGGGGTTCCGGACAATCCGCGGGGCTGGCTGATCAGGGTCGCCTCGCGGCGGCTCACGGACGCGCTGCGCAGTGATCAGGCGCGGCGGCTGCGTGAGGAGAAGGCGGCGGCGCTCACACCGCGCGACGCCTTCACCGCACCGCCGCCCGGGCCCGATCGTGCGCCCTCCGAGGACGACACGCTGACCCTGCTCTTCCTCTGCTGCCACCCGGATCTGCCCCCGCCCGCCCAGATCGCGCTGACGCTGCGGGCCGTCGGCGGCCTGACGACGGCCGAGATCGCCCGCGCGCATCTGGTGCCGGAGGCGACGATGGCCCAGCGGATCAGCCGGGCCAAGCAGCGGGTGAAGGGCACGCGTTTCAGCCGCCCCGATCACTGGGAGGAGCGGCTGCCCGCCGTCCTCCACACGCTCTACCTGATCTTCAACGAGGGCTACACGGCCACCTCCGGAGCCTCCCTCCAGCGCGCCGAACTCGCGGGCGAGGCCATCCGGCTGACCCGTACGATGCACCGCCTGCTGCCCGGCGACTGTGAGGTCACCGGCCTGCTCGCCCTGATGCTCCTCACCGACGCCCGCCGCGCCGCGCGGACCGGGGCGGGCGGCGAACTGATCCCCCTCGACGAGCAGGACCGCGGGCTATGGGACAAGGCGGCGATCGAGGAGGGCGTGGCCCTGGTGACCTGGGCTCTGTCCCAACACCGCTGTGGCCCGTACCAGTTGAGGGCCGCGATCGCCGCCGTCCACGACGAGGCGGACTCGCCCGACAGCACCGACTGGCCCGAGATCCTCGGCCTCTACGACGTCCTCGTCCACCTTGTCCCCAGCCCTGTCGAACGCCTCAACCGTGCCGTGGCCATCGCTATGACCCACGGACCGAAGGCCGGTCTGGCTGAACTGGACGCGCTCGCACCGGAGTTGACCACAGGCCACCGCCTGGACTCGGTCCGCGCCCACCTCCTGGAACGCGCCGGCGACCCCGAGGCCGCCCGAGCCGCCTATGAGTCAGCCGCCGCCAAGACCCTGAGCCTCCCCGAACAGCGCTACCTCCGAGCCCGTGCGGCCCGCCTCGGCGACATCACTTGACGCGTCACTCATGCCCGAGCTGACGCACATCAGCGAACGCTCCCTCTGGTGGGAGGAGAACTCCAAGGAGGCGTACTCCACCGGTCTGGCGAACGCGTCGGCCGCGCTCGACAACTACGCGAAGTCGGAGAACGGCAGGCGGCGTGGCAAACGGATGGGCGTGCCCCGGTTCAAGTCGAAGCGGAAGGCGCGCCTTGCCTGCCGGTTCATCACCGGCACGATCCGTGTCGAGGGCGACGGCCGGCATGTGACGCTGCCCCGCCTGGGAATGCTGCGCACCTATGAGCCCACCGCCAAGCTCCTCGCCCGGGTGCAGGCCGGGACGGCGCTGATCCTGTCCGCGACCGTGCGCCACGAACGCGGACGCTGGTACGTCTCCTTCCAGGCCGAGGTGAAGCAGGACATCCGGCGCGTGGCACGCCCCGGCGTGGCGGTCGGGGTCGACCTCGGGATCAAGACCCTCGCGGTGACGGCCGACAACACCGGCGAGATCCGCACCATCGACAACCCGAGGCATCTGGACACGGCGCTGAAGCAGCATCGACTGGGACTGTAAGACGTTCGATGTAACTCCCGATCATGGAAGATGCATCGATGACCAGTGAGAACGTGTCCGAGTATGGAGCCGTCGAGCCCTCGAAGGCTGTGTCGGCGAGAGCCGTGGACGACCAGTTCATCGACGAGCTGGTGCACCGAGCCCAGGCGGAGGGGCTGCAGCTGACTGGTGAGAGCGGGCTGCTGCAGCAGCTGACCAAGCGGCTGCTGGAGTCCGCCCTTGATGGCAAGATCAGGACCATCTCGGCTATGACAAGCACGATCCGGCCGGTAAGAACGGTGGCAACTCCCGCAAATAGAGACTGTCGCGACAGGCCATCCACTCAAGGTGTCGCAGGATGTTCCCCCAGCGGTCCGGGTGGGACACTGCGAGCACGTCGATGCCGATCTCGCCCGTCGAGGCACAGACATACACACTGCCGCCCAGGGCCATCATCGCGAAGCCCGGGTGGCCCGAATGCACGCCGCGGAATGCCGATGCGGCACCTCGGCCCATGATGTCCCAATGATCCAGAAGTCGGGCCGAGTCCAGGTCCGTACGGTCGCTCGGCACATCGGCTACGCCAGGATGCCGAGTTGGCGCGCAGCTGTGATCCACTGGGGGAATTGGGACAGGAGCCGGTCGTACAGCTGCGGGTCGGGGACGTTGCTGATGTCGTCCACGCAGAAGAAGCCGACGTTGTCGACGCGCCGGCCGGGCAGGGTGTCGAACCGCTGCAGCACACCGTAGTTGGAGCGCCCGAGCCCCACGAACTGCCAGAAGATCGGCTCCTCGACCGCTTCGCGCAGTTCCCGCTCGATCTCGGCGTTGCGGTAGACCCCGCCGTCGGAGAAGAACAGCACCAGCGTCGGCGCCGCCGCGGGGCTGCGCCGGACGTAGTCCCGGACCTGCGCGATGACCTTCTGCTCCTCGTTCTGGATGCCGACCGTCTTCATGTCGACCCGGCCGTCCTGCGGCGGCCGCTTCGGCTTACGGCGGAACAGTCCTATCTGCCCGACGCGAACGTGCAGCCGCAGCCATTCGGGCAGCTCGCCCAGCCGCAGGTCGGGCAGGCGCGCCGGATTGGTGCCGAACGTCCAGGCCTGCATCGAGCCGTCGTCGTCGAGCTGCGCGGCGACCGCCGCCATCCGCTCCACCACGTCGGCCACCACGCCCTTGGCGTACAGCGGGGCCATGGACCCGGAGGCGTCCAGCACGAGGACGACGCGTGTCACGATCCCGGTCACCCCGTGCTTGGCCAGGCTGACCGCGACCTGCTCCTTGCGCAGGGACAGGCGCTTGCGCATGTCGACGGGCAGGTGCTCCTCTCCCCTGCCCGCGTCCGGACCCGGCAGTGCAACCGACCCCAAGGGCTGCGGGTCGGCAGGCGCGCGTTCCGGGGAGGGCGCGTCGTCGACGGTGATGCCGAAGTCGGTGGCCAGACCGGCGAGTCCCGCGTCGTATCCCTGTCCGACGGCGCGGAACCGCCACTGCCCGTGCCGCCGGTACAGCTCGCCGCCGATGAACGCGGTCTCGGTACCGGCGTCCATGTCGAACCGCGCCAGCTCCGTCCCGGACCGGGCGTCGAACAGCCGCAGGGCCAGGCCGGGCACCTCGCCGAAGGTACCGCCGTCGGCCGACGCGCACAGCACGATCCGCTGCACGTCCGGCTCCAACCGGGACAGGTCCACCTCGATCCGGTCCCTCGAGGTGCCGGCCTCGTCGACCTTGCCCAGGTGCGTCAGCGCGCCCGAGGCGTGGCGCGGCTGGTTATAGAAGACGAAGTCGTCGTCACCGCGGACGTGTCCCGTGGAGGCGAGCAGCAGCGCGGAGGCGTCGATATCGGGGGTCCCCGACCCGGGCGACCAGGTCAGTTCGGCGCGCACCACGGCCGCCTCGATCGCGACGTTGGCGCCCTTGCCCAGGGATTGCACGGTCATGGCCCCAGTTTGCCGGGCAACCGCCCCGATCGGCTGCTGTCTCGGAGAAACCGGTCGGCGGGGGCCTTCGCCGGGCCGCCGTGTGATCCGGGCGCCCGCGGCCGAGCCGACGGTCCAGTTCCGCGTCCAGGGCCCGCTGCTCCGCACGCGTAGGAGGTCAGACCGATTGCCGGCACGAAAAACATCTCCCCATCACGCGATAAAGATGCAGTGATTTCCGCGGTGGCGCTGGTGCGACCGCCACGGACGGCCGCACCAGCGTCCCGACAGTGCTCCGGAGTCAGGGCTTGAGCAGGGTCTTGATGGCGCGGCGCTCGTCCATCGCCTTGTAGCCCTCGGCCACCTGGT
>NZ_JBEOWS010000452.1:0-6555 GCF_040296125.1 Streptomyces sp. NPDC002265
CACGCATCGGGCCGGCTCGGCCCGATGCCGGGCCGGGCCGGGCCGCTACAGCGCTCCAGGTCTGCGCCCGTGCGCAACAAGGTCACCACGAAACGCAGTTCTGTGGCGACCGGCTGCTGCCGCGCCGCCACCGTGACCGGGCCGACCACAGCCGTCTGACTTCGACCGCCGGCCTGACCATTGCAGGTCTCGGCGTTGGTCGAGCAATCGCCGAGCGCGAGGGCGCCGTCATACGCGCCTGATGACGAGCACGGCTACGTCGTCGAGGTGGTCCACCGCGACCGCGGCGTCGAGAAGCCGGTCGGCGATCGCTTCTGCGTTCAGTCCGTCCTGGAGGGCTTGGGCGGCCAGGACTCCGGCCCGCTCCAGGCCGACGTCCAGCGTCAGGCCCGGCCCTTCGACCACACCGTCGGTGACCATGATCAGCGCGGTGCCCTCGTCGAGCGTGAAGGTCTCTTCGAGGTAGTCGGTGCCCGAGAGGACTCCCAGTACCGGGCCTCCCGGCAGCTCGCGGACGGTACTGCTGCCGTCGTCGCGCACGCAGAGCAGGGGCACGTGGCCTGCACTGGCGCCGGTGACCTGTCCTTCACGGGGGCCGATGTACAGCATGGTGCAGCTGGCGAATCGTTCCGCGTTCATCGTGACCAGCAGTTCGTTGGTACGCGTAAGCACGGTTGCCGGCTCCGGTTCGTGCGGAGCAATGGCGCGGATGGAGGTACGTACCTGGCCCATGAAGGCGGCCGCGTCCACGTCATGCCCTTGGCTGTCGCCGATCTCCAGGGCGATCGCGCCACCGGGCATCACGAACGCGTCGTACCAGTCTCCCCCGATGTCCAGGCCGTCTCGGCTGGGCTGGTAGCGGGCGGCGACCTCCAGGCCCGGGAGGTGCTCGGGCAGCGTGGGCAGCATGTTCTGCTGGAGCGCTGCGGCCAGATCGACGCGGGCCTGCTGCAATCGGATCCGTCTGAGTGCCTGACCCGCCAAGTCGGCCAGCGTGCTCATGAGGGCCCGTTCGTCCGGCGGTGAGTGGTGCTCGCTGTCGTAGGTCACCGCCCAGGCGCCGAGTGGCTGGTCCCCGACCGGGCTGAGCGGGGCGATCGATATCGCGACGAAGGTGTCGAGCCATGGACAGACGGCTGTCTCTGGCCAGTCTCGCACGAGTTCTTCGCGGTTCGGGATGAAGTACGGCGTGCCGTTACGGATCGCGCAGGTCAGTGGCTGCCTTTCCTCGAGGGAGGTGCCTTCCATGGCGTCGGCCTGCTGCGGGTCGACCCTGGCGTCGGAGGAGGCGTGCAGCAGCCCTGTCTCGCTGTCGACGAGCGTCAGCACGGCGCCGGTACCGCTGAAGGTCGGGGCGACCCGTGTCAGGACGACCTGCCGGAGTTCCTGCTCGGTGGCGGCGGTGATCAGGGCGGCGGAGAAGGCCGCGATCTCGTCGGCGCGCTGTCGTTCGGCCCAGAGGGTGGCCTGAGCCTTCTGCCGGCCCGCCTCGAGCAGGGTGTCGTCGCGGATGACTCCGAAGACCTGCTCGGGCCCGCCGTAGCCGAGCTGGATCCGGCGGATCTGACAGGCGATGTAGTCCCATCCGCCGTTCTCGGTACGGAATCGCAGATTGGTCCACGAGGATTGCGCTGCGGTCGAACGCACGAGCCGTCTCAGGCGCTTGCGATCATCGGGGTGGACGCGCCGGACCACCCTGGACAAGGACACCGAGGCATGCGGGAACAGTGGGGTCAGGGCAGGTGCGCCGCCCAGCCAGTCGAGCCTGCGCCGACGGGGCGCGTACATCCACAGGCCGAGGTCTGCGACCGCGGCCGCCATCCGGAACGGGATCAGCAGACCACCCGGATCGTTGCGCGCATCCACCGAATGCACCCAGACCAGCCGCTCACGGCTGGTGGGATCCCTCACCGGCCTCGCCTCGATGAGGGTGACCACGGAGGCCGACCCGGGTCCCGGGAACTCCAGCACACGCATCGAGACCGTCTTCGTCGTGGCCCCGTGTATGAGCAGGCTCTCGGCCGAGGCTCGCTGGGTTTCGGGCAGCAGCCTGACGAAGTCGCAGCCGATGCAGTGTTCTGATGGCCGACCCAGCGTCGCGGCCATCGGGGCGTTGAGGGAGTGAATGGTGCCATCGAGCGTCAGAAGAGCCGATGGGGTGGCCCAGCGAAGGAATTCGTCCCAGGTGTCCATCTGCCGCTCCCGACAACCTTTGAGCGTCGGCTCAAACAATTGCTTTCCATCGTATTCCGGACTCTCCCCCCGAAAAGGAGCCCACCTCCCGCCTGATGCTGACCCGCTGTATTGACACTGTGACGGCTTGCGCTCACGCAGGTTCCCCGGCACCGCCACGGTCGCCTCCAGGCAGCCCTGTCGGTTGCTCTGCCCAGACCGTCTTACCCGCGGGCTCGTAACGAGTGCCCCACTGTTCCGCGATGCTCGCGATGATGAACAGCCCCCGGCCTGTCTCGTCGACGGTGCGGGCATGCTTCACCTGCGGGGCGCTGGTCGCGGCGTCTCTGACCTCGCTGGTCAGCATCCGCTCGAGGACAAGGCGCAGCCGCAGGGGTGGAGCGCCGTAGCGGATCGCGTTGCCGACCAGTTCGCTGACGATGAGTTCTGTGGTGAACGCCGTTTCCTCGTCGATGCCCCAAGCCTCCAGCTGACGGCGGACCTCAGCGCGGGCGATCGGCGCGGCCTCGGAATCCGCAGGCAGCGCACACGTCAGTACCCGGTCCCGAGGCAGTGCCTTCGTACGGACGAGCAACACCTGTGTCTCACCGGTCCGGCGACCGCCTGTGAGTGCCTGGGCGAAGTCCTCACGCAGGTCCGGCAGCGGCCTCGTGTCGGCACCGTCCAGGAGCGGGCGCAGGGCAGCGGACAGCGCGCGGACCTCGTCCACGACCGTGACCGTGCTCATGGCCAGCGTGCTTCCTTCAGGAAGTCTGACAGTGATCGCGGGGAACGGGGCGTTACCCGGTCCCGCTAGCTCGGGACCGGGAGGTACGGACAGGCCCGCAGAGGTGCCGTCGGGCAAGACCGCGACCGGCTCCGCCAGGCCGGCACGGGCCATGGTGCAGGTGAGATCGATCGGGTCATAGGTCGCGATCACGCAGCCGGCAGTGAGTGGCTCGCGGTGCAGCGGGTCCCTGGGAGGCAGCGTTGCCCGCGCGGCGACGAGACGGGCCGCAGTGTCGCTGAGGCGGGCCAGCAGCTCGTCGGGCTGCAGGTCCAGGGCGGCGAGCGTGTGGACGGCCGTGCGCAGCAGACCCATCGTGATCGCTGCGGCGATACCTTGCCCGGCCACGTCGCCGACGATCAGCGCGGTTCGGGCACCGGGCAGCGGTATCACATCGGACCACGCGCCGCCGCCCTCCGGGCCGGGAAGGTACAGCTCGGAAATCTCCACGGTGGCATGGCTGACCGGCCGGTGCGGAAGAAGTCTGCGCTGGACGGTTCGCGCGATGATCCACTCGCGCATGAACTGACGGGCGTTGTCGACGCAGAGCGCGGCATGTGTGCACACGGCCGATACCACGGCGACATCCTCGTGATCAAAGGCGTCCTCTTGCCCGCGACGGTAGAAACTGACCACGCCCAGGGCATGGCCCCGCAGAACCAGCGGCGCCACGATCAGGGAATGGGCGCCGGACCGCCTGATGACGTCGGCCCGGGCCGGGTCTGCGGCCAACCACGAGCTGCCCTCGTCGATCATGACGAGGTGCGGCCGCGGATCGGAAAGAATGTCCGAGAAAGGGGTGTCGGCCGACAGGGGTCCTACGACGCCGACCGGATGCCCGGCGATGAGGCCGTGGAATGCTGCACGGCGCAGTGGAGTGTCCGCGGACACGGGTACCAGGGGAGGATCCTCGCCGCGGACGACGTCTTCGATCACCTCGACCTCGGCCATGGAGGCGAAGCCGGGCACGACCGCCTCCACCAGCTCCCAGCAGACATCCATCACGTTCAGCCGGTGCCCCACTTTCGTGCGGACGTTCTCCAGGACGGCCAGCCGCTCCCGTGCGTTCTCCCGCTCGGTGACATCGACCATCCACGCCACCAGCCCGACCACATTGCCCTGCGAGTCCTCGACACGGAAGTAGGAGATGGAGTGTGCACTGGCCGTGGACGGGCCCGACGTCCTGCCGCACCGGACCATCCGGTTCACGACGGGTTCTCCGGTCTCCAGAACCCTTCGCGCCACGGCGGCTTCTTCCTCGGGCTCCGCGAGATCACAGACCTCGGTGAAGGGCCTGCCCAGGAGAGCACTCGCCGACATGTCCGGCGGACCGCCCGTGGCACTGCTCGTGCGGACCACACGCAGTTGGCAGTCGAGGATGTGCAGTCCTGCCGGGGAATGAGTGAACACGGCCTTCAGGATCGCCGCGTCCTGCGCCGGCATGGCGCCCCGCGTCGCGAACATCTGCCACACCACGGTCCCGCCTCGCAGTACCGGCTTGACCGCTACCCCGGCCTCATCGGCAAACCCCTCCCGATGCCACGCACCGTCGGCGGCTCGCAAACGCATCAGCGCGGTTACAGACTGACCGACGGCCTCCTCCGCGGGCCAACCGAACAGCGCCTCAGCCGGACACCTCCACTCGATCACCCGACCACGGTCGTCGATGACTGCGAGCACATCATCGCCGGGCATCCGACAACACCTCCACCCCCATCCTCACGCCGATGAGGTCGGCGCGCCTCCCCCAGGTCGGACGGGCTTGATCCGCTTCGTCGGACATCCGAGGCCAGGGCTTCTGCCCCGAGAGGATGTCCATCAGAGACAGCACAGGGAGGAACAAGCTCGCCCTCACCGGTCGTCCACGCCGGGTTCATGGCCGAGATCGTCGGGTTACGCGGACGCGGCGACCGCTCGGTCGGTCAGATCGGCCAGGACTTCGATCCGACCGAGAGCGCGGTGCCGACCGGGTGAAGCAGGCCGGAGTCCGCGCGGGCGAGCGGGATGGATCGACCCGCAGCGACGCGAGGAACTCGCCGCACTCCGGCGGGAGAGCCGCAGGCTGCGAGAGGACGTGGAGATACCCAAGCGGGCCACGGCTCTCGCCGCGAAGGAGACCTGGTGACGCGTTGGGTATGGACCCTCGCGGGTCCTACTGGACATCCCGCCGTCGAGGATCAAATGTCTTGCGCTGCTTCGCGACGAGGGCAGGCCGCACCTTCGGAATGCCTCGCGAGTGGGTGGAGATCCGGCTCACCGCTTGAGACTGGCCATGAGGTCGCGCATATCGCTGACCATGGCCGACTGGTAGGGGGACAGATCGGGGGTGGCCGGTCCCTCACCGATCACGTCGTCCTCTCCTTCATCCATGTATCGGGGGACGCCGGACAGACTCAGTGAGAGGACCGCTCCACCCTCTACGACCCGCAGCTCTGTGCTGCCAAGGCCTTGGGTGACCAGGTAAGCCTTGTCACCGAGACCAGGAACGGTCTTGACGCTGTCCTCGGGAACGACGCCGAGGGCGGTCACCCGTCGCTGCGCCTCGAATTCCGCCCTGGGGTCGGTGGTCTTGTGCAGAGTCACAGTGATGCCGACGGTGTAGTCCACGGCCCAGCCCGTCTTGAGTGTCCTGGGCTCAGGCAGAAGAGACACGAAGCAGTGGACCTGATCGAGGGCGGAATGCTTCAACACCGTAGACATCAACAGCCCTTCTGTGTACGACGCATGAAGATCCTTGGTCAAAGCTTTGATCATTCCGTGACTGGTCAACCACAAGATCCATCACAGAATCACGAGCGTGAGAGTCCCCAGATGCAAACGGTGATGTGATGCCCAACCGGCTTCTGTACCTTTGCTGGCGCTCAGAGCGTGATGAGCAACTGGTTGCTCACCAAGGCGTGGATGCATCCCTCCAGAGGCATACCCGCCACCTCTGCATCCCCGCCGGGCATCAGTGCGACCGCACCACGCCGACATCTACTTAAATAACCGCAGCAGCGCAAGCGACTCCGCGTCATGGGATGAGCCCTGCCTGCGCCGAGGCCCCGGCCGGAGTCCTGGACGGCACCCCGTAGGCGGACACGGCGGACTTGGGCCGGTCTGCGCCCGTGGTCGGCGACTCGACCGACCTGGGCAGCGTCTTCACATGGTCTCGGATGGCGGATCACGGCAAGGTAATAGGTCGCCGTGAACCGTCGCACGCAGGGCGGGAGTGCAGCCGGCCGTTGTTGCCTGCCTTCAGCGGGAGCCGTCCCACAAGACCGACGAGTCGAAGAACCGGGCCAAGGTCCATATCAGGGTCGCCCGTCGGCATGCCGGGGTGGCGGAGAAGTGCCGGGACTGGCACCACAGGGCATCCACACAGATCATCCGCGGCAACCGAGCGGTGCGCGTGGAGGTCCTCGCGGTGTCCGGCCTCGGCCGGACCCGGCTCGCCAGGTCCGTGCACGACGCGGGACGGTCCGCGTTCGGGAACATGCTGGAGTACAGGGCGGCTCTGCACGGCCGCACCTTCGCCACGGTGGACCGTGCCTTCCCGTCCTCTCGGGTCTGCCCGGCCTGCGGATTCAGTGACGGACCCAAGTCCCTGCACGTCC
>NZ_JBEOWS010000453.1:0-6550 GCF_040296125.1 Streptomyces sp. NPDC002265
GGATCTCCACATCATCCGGAAACAAAACCGGCCCGAGACACAGGTCGTGCTCGGGCAGGTACATGACGGGTGGTGCAGGGCGAAGCTATCTTCCGCGGTCAGATCCTGCTGCCGGTCGCCGTGTCGGCGGACAGCCGCTGGGCGACGTAGATCGGGATGACGGAGAGCAGCACCAGGACGGCCGCCACCACGTTCACCACGGGCGCCTGCTGGGGACGGGTCATGTTGTTGAAGATCCAGATGGGCAGGGTCTCGATGCCCGGCCCGGCGGTGAAGGTGGTCACCACGATCTCGTCGAAGGAGAGCGCGAAGGCGAGCAGTCCGCCGGCCACCAGCGCCGAGCGCACCATCGGGAAGGTCACGTCGGCGAAGGCGCGGAAGGTGTCGGCGCCCAGGTCCATCGCCGCCTGCTCGTACGAGCCGGAGGTGCGGCGCAGCCGGGCCACGACGTTGTTGAAGACGACGACGATGCAGAAGGTGGCATGGCCGACGATCACGGTGAACATGCCGAGGCCGACCCCGAGCGGCTCCAGGACCGTGCTGAACGCCGAGTTCAGGGCGATGCCCGTGACGATGCCGGGCAGCGCGATGGGCAGCACGACGACGAACGAGACGGCGTCGCGTCCGAAGAAGCGGTGCCGGCTGACGGCGAAGGCGATCAGCGTGCCGAGCAGCAGCGCGATGCCGGTGGCTCCGAGTCCCGCCTTGACGGAGACCCAGAGTGCCGCGCGGGCACCGTCGTTGGCCCAGGCGACGGACCACCAGTGAAAGGTGAGACCGGGCGGCGGCCAGCTCGAACTGCGCTCCGGGTTCAGGGAGTTGACGAGGACGAGCAGCAACGGCAGGTAGATCACGGCGAAGCCGAACCCGGCGGCGACGCGCAGCGCGACGCGCGCGGTACGGGAGAGTTGCACGACGGGCTCCTCTAGAGGCTGCTCAGCGCGCCGGTGCGGCGCATGGCGAGCAGGTACACCACGATGACGACGACGGGGACCGTGCTGAGGGCTGCGGCCATGGGCAGGTTGAGCTCGATGTTGGAGTAGACGAGGTTGCCGATCAGTTGTGTCTTGCCGCCGACGATCTGCACGGTGATGTAGTCGCCGAGGCTGAGCGAGAAGGTGAAGACCGAGCCGGCGGCGACCGAGGGCAGCACCATCGGCAGCACGACCGACCGGAAGGTGCGCCCCGCCCTGGCGCCCAGGTCCGCCGAGGCGTCCAGGAGGTTCGCGGGCAGCTGTTCCAGGGCCGTGTGGATCGGCAGGATCATGTACGGCAGCCAGAGGTACGTCAACGTCAGTACGGCGGCGGGGAGTCCGAAGCCGGGGCCCGCGAGGCCGAACGGCTTCAGGATCCAGTCCGCGAGGCCGCCCTCGGAGAGGATCAGCCGCCAGGCGTAGACCTTGACGAGGTAACTGGCCCACAGCGGGGTGAGGATGGCCACCACCAGCAGCGGGCGCCGCTTCGGTGCGGCGATGCGGGCGGTGTAGAAGGCGAGCGGGAACGCGATCACCGCGCACAGGACGGTGACCGCGAGCGCGACGCCGATGCTGCGCAGGATCACCTGGCGGAACACGGGCGTGGTGAACAGCGTGTGGAAGTTGTCGGTCGACCAGACCTGGACGACCTGGGAGGTGAAGGAGTCCGTGGTCCAGAACGCGGAGACGAACAGCACCGCCAGCGAGCCGAGATAGAGCACGGCCAGCCACAGCAGCGGTGCGGTCAGCAGCAGCGACAGCCGGAGTCGGGGGCGCCGGTGCAGGGCCCCGGCGAGCCGCCGGACGGGGGAACGTCCGGCGGCCTGCACAGCAGAGGTCATCTCGATCAGCCCTTGATCTCGGTCCAGGCCTGGACCCACTTGGCGTAGGGCACGCACTTGACGTCGGTGCGTCCGTCCAGGCACTGCTGGATGGGCGTGTTCCAGAAGGCGATGTTCTTCCAGTACGTCTCGTCACCGGCGTGGTAGGTGGCGCACCAGTTCTTGTCGCTGGTCTCGGCGCAGGCCTTGGAGTTGGCCGGCGCCTCGCCGAAGTACTCGGCGACCTGGGCGTTGACCTTCGGGGACACGATCCAGTCGAGCCACTTGTAGGCGCAGTTGGGGTGCTTGGCCTTGGCGGACACCATCCAGGTGTCGGACCAGCCGGTCGAACCCTCGGTGGGGACGAAGGCCTTGACCTTGGCGCCCTCGTCGGTCGCGAGGTTGGCGATGACCTGCCAGGTGGTGCCGACGACGGAGTCGCCGCTCTTGAAGGCGGAGATCTCCTTGAGGTAGTCGCTCCAGTACTCGCCGACGTCGGCGTTCTGCTTCTTGAGCAGGTCCACGGCGGCGTCGAACTGCTTCTGGTCCAGCGCGTACGGGTCCTTGATCTTCAGCTCCGGGCGGGTGGCCTTGAGGTACAGGGCCGCGTCGGCTATGTAGATCGGCGAGTCGTACGCGGTGACGTGGCCCTTGTAGCGGGAGGCGTCGTCGAAGACGGCGGACCAGGAGGTGGGCGCGGGCTGCACCTTGTCGGTGTTGTACATCAGCAGGTTGGCGCCGCGGCCGTGCGGGATGCCGTAGGCCTTGCCCTTCACGGAGTTCCAGGCCTGCTGCTTCAGGCCGCTGAAGACGTCCTTGTAGTTGGGCACGAGGTCGGTGTTGACGGGTGCCGCGTCGCCGGAGGCGATCAGGCGCAGGGAGGCGTCGCCCGAGGCGGACACGGCGTCGTACTCGCCGGTCTTCATCAGCTTGACCATCTCGTCGGAACTGGCGGCGACCTTGGAGTTGACCTGGCACCCGGTCTGCTTCTCGAAGTCGCTGACCCAGTCGGTCTTGGGGTCGTTGGAGCCGTCCTCGACGTATCCGGCCCAGGCGATCAGGTTGACCTGGCCCTCGGTCTTGCCGAGCTTCGAGGGCGCCTTGAGGTCGGGCGGGTTGAATCCGGTGGCGGCGGAGCCTCCGCCGGATCCGGAGGAACCGCAGGCGGCGGCCGTGAGGAGGACCGCGGCCGCGGCGGCGGCCCGGAGGGTGCGGTTGAGACGCATGAGGTTCTCCGTGCTGGGAGGGCTGGGACGACTGGGAGGTGGGAGCCGGTCGGTGCCGGAGGTCAGTGCCGGTCGGGGAGCTGGAAGGCGTGGCTGCGGCGCCACTGGAGGCGGACGCGGCTGCCCCGGTAGGCGGCGACGTCCTCGGAGGAGGTGTCGAGGTTCTGCTGGACGGCGGTGAGGCGGCCGCCGACGTCGAGGTCGACGAGGAGGCGGGTCGCGTCGCCCAGGTAGACGACCTCGGCGACGGTTCCGGCGGCCGAGGAGAGCTCGGCGGCACCGGTCCCGGCGGAGGCGCCGGCCGCACCGGACTCGGCCGCATCGGCGGCAGCGTCCGCGGCGAGGACCCGTATCTTCTCGGGGCGGATGCTGTAGGTGCCGGGGGCGCCGACGATCTGCCGGGCCGCGTCCCCCTCCAGCAGGTTCGAGGTGCCGACGAACGAGGCGACGAAGGGGGTCGCGGGCCGTTCGTAGATCTCGGCCGGGGTGCCGACCTGCTCGATGCGGCCCTGGTGGAAGACGGCGATGCGATCGCTCATCGTCAGGGCCTCCTCCTGGTCGTGGGTGACGAACACGAAGGTGATGCCGACCTCCCGCTGGATCGCCTTCAGTTCGCTCTGCATCTGCTCGCGCAGCTTGAGGTCGAGGGCGCCGAGGGGTTCGTCGAGCAGCAGCACCCGGGGGCGGCCGACTAGGGCGCGGGCCAGGGCGACGCGCTGGCGCTGGCCGCCGGAGAGCTGGGCGGGGCGCCGGTCGCCGAAGCCGTCGAGGCGGACCTCGGCGAGGGCCTTGCGCGCCCGGACCAGGCGCTCGGCCTTGGCGACCTTGCGGACCTTCAGGCCGTAGGCGACGTTCTCCAGCACGGTCATGTGCGGGAAGAGGGCGTAGTCCTGGAAGACGGTGTGGACGTCCCGCTCGAACGGGGCGCGGCGGGTGACGTCCTGCCCGGCGAGCTCGATGACGCCGCCGGTGGGCTCCTCGAATCCGGCGATCATGCGCAGGACGGTGGTCTTGCCCGAGCCGGAGGGGCCGAGCAGGGAGAAGAACTCCCCGTCCGCGATCTGGAGGTCGACCCCGGAGACGACCTCCGTCTGACCGAAGGACTTGCGTACGCCCCGGAGCCGGATGGCGTTGCTTCCCATACGGGAACCTTTCTGCGTGGTCGAGCGTTGGACCGAAACATATGAAGTCATAGTTCAAAACTCAAGAGCTCGTTAGGGTAAAGAGTGATCCAAGTGGTTAGGGGTGGTGGCTGTGCAGCAGGAGACACATGGAGCGCGCAGGGCTGTCTTCGTGCCCGTGGACTCGCAGGCGCGGGTCGACGTCGTCGTCCGGCGACTGGGCAACGCCATCGAGCTCGGCCTGCTGGAGGACGGCGAGCAGCTGCCCGGGGAGCTGGAACTGGCCGCGCTGCTCGGCGTCTCGACCGTGACCCTGCGCGAGGCACTCGTCACCCTCAGGACCCGCGGCCTGCTCACCACCCGGCGGGGCCGCGGCGGCGGCAGCTTCGTGACACTGCCCGCCGCACCGCCCGTCGAGCGGCTGCACGAGCAGCTGGCCGACTGGAGCACCGAGGAACTGCGCGACCTGGGTGACCACTGGGCGGCCGTCTCGGGGGCCGCGGCCCACCTGGCGGCGCAGCGCACCGAGCCCGGCGACCTCGTACCGATGCAGCGCTCGCTCCAGGCCCTGCGCCAGGCCCGCGAGCCCTCGGAACGGGCGAGGATCTACGGCCGGTTCCATGTCGAGGCGGCCGCGGCGGCCCAGTCGGCGCGGCTGACCCGGGCGGCCGTCTCGCTCCAGGCCGAGGCCGGTGCCCTGATGTGTCTGGTCCTCGCCGACAACTCCTATGCGGAAGATGTCACGCGTCGTCACCATGACGTAATCTGCGCCCTGCAGAATGGCGCGGGCGACCAGGCGCGTGCCCTGATGGAGGAGTGCGTCCGGACCTCCGTGGCCCGCCTGGTGGAGCTGCGCCTGCGGGCACTGTGACGGCGACGAGGCTGCGGCCCGGGGAGGACTCTTATGGTCAGCGGCCTCCGCGCCACGACCCCGGCCGGGACCGGGATCGACCAGGCGGTCCTCGACGACCTCTCCGACGCCGTCCGTGACGTGGTGGAGCGGGTCTTCGACACGGTCGCGCAGACCCGGGCGCTGTGCACGGCACGGCTGGCCGCGGTCGCCGCCGAGGGCCGCCGTCCCCTCTCGGCGGATCTGGCCGGGCTCCGGCCTCATCTGACCAGCCGTCTGCGGCAGGGCGGTCTGGTCTCCGGGCTCGGGTTCGTCGCCGCCCCGGGGCTGCTGGCGGACACCGACACCCTGCTGGAGTGGTGGCAGGCCGACGCCGCCGGACAGGTCGCGCCACTGCTGCTCGACCTGGAGGGCTCCGACTCGCCCTACGCCGACTACACGCACTGGGAGTGGTACGCGCACCCGCGCGACACCGGCCGTCGTATCGTCGCCGGCCCCTACGTCGACTATCTCTGCTCGGACGAGTACAGCCTCACGTTCTCCCTGCCGGTCGTCTGCGAAGGCCGCTTCGCGGGAGTCGCCGCCGCGGACGTGTACCTGCGGCACTTCGAGACGACCGTCGCCCCGCTGCTGCGGCGCCTGCCCGCACCGGCCAGGCTGGTCAACGCGCGCGGACGGGTGGCGGCCTCGACCGACCCGCACCATCTCGTCGGCTCGCTCACCAGGGAGTTCGACTTCGCCGCGCTGCACGCCGGTGCGGCCCTGCCCACGACGCGGGACGGACTGGCCCTCTTCCCCTGCGGGGAGACCTCGCTGCTGCTGGTCACGCCGACCGGCTGACCTGTTGCGGACCGCCCCCACCGTGTGACCACGCGGCCCCCGCCCCCGTCGGACGCCGCCGACAGGCGACAGATCCCGTCCCGCGCGCGGCGGAGGTACCGTGACCGGGGCGCACACGGCAGCGACCGTCCGACCGGAAGGGCACGGATGCCGATGGGACAGAGCGGACCCTGGAGCGGCGCACTGCGCGAACGCGTGGGCGGCGGCATCTTCGCCCGCGTGGCGGGACCCGACGGTCCCCGCAACCGCGCACGGATCCACGACACCCCGGGCCCCCGCTGGTTCGGGCCGGAACGTCCCATCCGCAGGGTGCACGGAGACGCGTCCATGTTCATCGGCGGACTGTCCGCCCTGCTGCTCCAGTCCCTCCATCCGCTGGCCATGGCCGCTGTGTCCGCCCACTCGGGCTTCCGCGGCGATCCCTGGGGCAGGCTCCAGCGGACCAGCACGTTCCTGGCGACGACGACGTACGGCACCGCCGACAGCGCCCGGCTCGCCTGTGAGCAGGTGCGGACGGTCCACGAGCGGGTCCGCGGGGTGACGCCCGAGGGAACGGCCTACCGTGCCTCGGACCCACATCTGCTGGGCTGGGTCCATGCCGCCGAGACCGCCGCCTTTCTCGGCGCCCATCAGCGCTACGGACTCCGGCCGCTGACGGCCGAGGAGCGCGACGAGTACGTCGCGGACACGGCACGCGTGGCCGTCGCCCTCGGGGTCC
>NZ_JBEOWS010000454.1:0-6536 GCF_040296125.1 Streptomyces sp. NPDC002265
GCGCATGATGCGCGACGCCAAGATCACCCAGATCTACGAGGGCACCAACCAGGTCCAGCGCATCGTCATGGCACGCAACCTCCCGTAACGCGGCCGTACTTCCGTACCCGGTGGCCCCCCGTCCTTCCCGGACCGGGGGCCACCGGCGTACGCGCACCGTCCGTCCGCCCAACATCCTTGTATGCCAAGGATGTTGGAGTCCGTCCGGTGGTAGCTTGCAGGACGGCTGCGAGCCGCCGACGACGCAAGGAGCCCTGAAGCCATGTCACAGTCCGATCTTCCCGCCGCCGAGGACGAAGGCGTCGCGCGCATCAACCGGCTGCGTACGGATGTCTCGCACTCGGCCCGTATCTGGAACTACTGGCTGGGCGGCAAGGACCACTACCCGGTGGACGAGGAGGTCGGCGACCAGATCCTCGGATTCGTGCCGGCGCTGCCGCGCTCCGCGGTGGCGGACCGGGGCTTCCTGTCCAGGGCGGTGCGCCACCTGGCCGGGGAGGTGGGGATACGCCAGTTCCTCGACATCGGCACCGGCCTGCCGACGGCGGACAACACGCACGAGGTCGCCCAGCGGGTGGCCCCGTCGTCCCGGATCGTGTACGCCGACAACGACCCCCTGGTCCTCACCCACGCCCACGCGCTGCTCACCAGCACGCCCGAGGGCGCCACGGACTACATCGAGGCGGACGTGCGCGACCCCGAGACGATCCTCAGGGGCGCGGCGCGGACCCTGGACCTCGACCGCCCCGTCGCCATCACCATGCTGGGCATCATCAACTTCGTGATGGACACCGACGAGGCCGTGTCCATCGTCCACCGGCTCCTGGACGCCGTTCCCTCCGGCAGTCACCTGGTGATCTCCCACCCCACCACCGAGGTCGACGGCGAGGCCATGACCCAGGCGGTCGCGTACTGGAACAGCCAGGGCTCGGCCCCCATGACCCTGCGCAGCCGGGACGACCTGACCCGTCTCTTCGACCGCGTCGAACTCCTCGAACCCGGCATCGTCTCCTGCTCCCGCTGGCGGCCCGAGGTCTCCGACACCAAGGACGGGGCGCCGGTGGAGGTCACCCACTTCGCCGGGGTGGGCAGGAAGCCGTGACATAGGCCCCGAGCGGGTCCGAGGGCGCCTCCCCGCGGGGCGCCCTCGCTCCGTCGCCCGGTCAGGCGAAGAGCGGTTCCAGGGCGCGCTCCAGGTCCGGTGCCCGGCGGAAGTGCACGCCGTGCATGCCCAGCGCGGCGGCCGCCATCACGTTCTCCTCGGTGTCGTCCACGAACAGGCACCGCTCGGGGCGCGCGCCCGCCCGGGCCGCGGCCAGCTCCAGGATGCGCGGGTCCGGCTTGGCCAGGCCCACCCGGGCGCTGCTGACGACGTGGTCGGCGAGATCGGTCAGCCCGAGCGAGTCGAGGTCGGCCTCCAGGCCCAGGGTGGCGTTGGTGACCAGGACCAGCGGCACCCGGGTGCGGGCCCGGCGCAGCAGCGCCACCACCGTCTCGTCGGCGTGGAAGGGCGACTCCAGCAGGGCGGTGCCCAGCTCCCAGGCCGTCGCCTCGGGCACCAGGCCGGTCAGGCCCTCCGCGATGGACTCCACCCACTCCTGCTCGGTGGCCAGGCCCAGCAGGACCGGCAGGTCGACCTCGGGGGCGAAGGCCACCTTCATCGTGGTGCCCTCGGCCAGCCCGGCGGCACGCTCCAGCGCCTCCAGGCCGGCCGGGTCGAAGTGCCGTATGACGTTGTCGACGTCGCACAGGACGGCGTCGAAGGGCGGTCTCGGCCCGGGAAGGGTGGTCGGCTCAGTCACCGGACACCGTGACCTTCTCGTCGTTGTTCAACTCGTTCACCAGCGTCTTCACCTTCGCCTTGTCCCAGACGAGGTTGCCGCCGGTCGAGCCCGAGATCGGCATGTTCATCGACGTGCCGTCACCGCCGTTGACACCCTTCATCGCGAAGAACATGGAGCCCAGGTCCCACAGGCTCATGTCCTTGTCGACGATCAGGGAGTCCAGGCCCGCGCCCATGGTCGGGTAGAACTTGAACGGGTTCAGGATCGTCGCCGGGGTGGCCACCTGGTGGGCCAGTGCCGCGAGGAACTTCTGCTGGTTCTTCGTGCGCTGGAGGTCGGACGTGGCGAAGGCGTGCCGGGTCCGTACGAAGGCCAGCGCCTCCTCGCCGTTCAGCGTCTGCTTGCCGGCCTGGAAGTCGGCGCCGGAGTACTTGTCCTTGAACGCCTTGTCGATGGTGATGTCCACCCCGCCGACCGCGTCCACGATGCCCGCGAAGCCGGCGAAGCCGATCTCGACGTAGTGGTCGATGTGCAGACCGGTGTTGAACTCGACCGTGCGGACCAGCAGCGTCGGGCCGTCCGTGGCGTACGCGGCGTTCAGCTTCGTGTGCTGACCGCGGCCCTGGTAGGTCTTGCCCGACTCGGAACCCTTGTACGTGGGTATCTCCACGTTCGAGTCACGCGGCAGCGATATCAGCGTGTCGCCGCTGCTGCCCACGTGCAGGATCATCATCGAGTCGGTGCGCTTGCCCTCGGCGGAGCCGGTGTGCAGCGCCTTCTTGTCGGCGGCGGTCAGGCCCTCACGGCTGTCGGAGCCGACGATCAGGTAGTTCGTGCCGTCGCCCGACTCGGGCCGGTCGATGACCGTCGAGAGGTCGACCTCGCGGCGCAGCTTGCCGTCGGCCCAGAAGTACGTGCCGATGGTCGTGACCACCAGCACGCTCACCACGGTGATCGCGGTCCACTTGATCCGGCGGCGCCAGTTCGGCCGGGGCCGCCCGTAGCCGCCGGGATCCTCGGGACCGCCGGGGCCGCCACCGGGGGCGCCGTAGACCTGGCCCGTGTTGTAGCCGCTGTCGTAGCCGTCGTCGTAGCCCTGGCCGCCGGTGTACGACGGCTGGTGCGGGACGCCACCCCCGTACGGCGGCGCGGACGGGCCGGGGCCGTAGCCGCCGCCCTGACCGGGCGGAGTCGCCGGACCGCGGCGGACCTGCCGCATCACACGGGCGCTGTCGGGCTGTGCGCTCGCGCTGCCGCGTCCGCGCCGGCTGCCGCCGTTCTCGTCGGACCATCCCTCGGGCCAATCGCTCATGGGCCCCAGTGTGCCGGGACCTGGGGTGTGCCCCACAAGAGCCGTCGGAAAATCAGGGCCCGGCTGTTGCCAAGCTGACACAAATTCCCTGGATGTCGCCTCGGCATAGGGTGGGGGTCATGACAGACCAGGTCTCAACAGCGGAATCGGATACCTCGGATATCCCGGGCAAGCCGACCTCCGCGTCCCGCACCACCCTCAGCCACATCATGACCCACAACGACACCAACCTCCTGGGCTCGGTGCACGGCGGAGTGATCATGAAGTTGGTCGACGACGCGGCCGGAGCGGTGGCCGGCCGGCACAGCGGCGGCCCGGCCGTCACCGCGTCCATGGACGAGATGGCGTTCCTGGAGCCGGTCAGGGTCGGTGACCTGGTGCATGTGAAGGCGCAGGTCAACTGGACCGGCCGGACCTCGATGGAGGTCGGGGTGCGAGTCCTGGCCGAGCGCTGGAACGAGTCCACCCCGGCCACCCAGGTCGGCTCGGCCTACCTGGTCTTCGCCGCGGTCGACGCGGACGGCAAGCCGCGCCGGGTGCCGCCGGTGCTTCCGGAGACGGAACGCGACAAGCGCCGCTACCAGGAGGCCCAGATCCGCCGCACCCACCGCCTCGCCCGCCGCCGGGCGATCATGGAGCTGCGGGCCCGGCGGGCGGCGGAGGGCATCGAGGACTGAGCGCGGCGGGAACCGGGCGCGACCAGGACTGAGCGCGGCGGGAACCGGGCGCGACCAGGACTGAGCGCGGCGGGAACCGGGCGCGACCAGGACTGAGCGCGTCGGGGAGTCCCTACGCGCAGCCCACCTCGTCCCCGCGGACCGCCCCGAACTCCCCCTGCCGGGGATCGTCCGCCCGCACCCTGCGCACCTTGCGGAAGTCCGAGCCGGCGATCACCTTCAGCACCGGCCCCTGGCCGCGCACCGCCCGCAGCTCGCTGCCCGGCAGCGCGACGGCCAGGGACTTCGCCGAGCGGTCCCAGCGCGGGTCGTAGACGACGACCGTGCGCCTGACCGTGCGGTCGGCGGCGTTGGCGGGGCGCCGGGTGGTGAGGAAGCCGGTGGCGGTCAGCGCCGCGTCCACGCGCCTGCCGAGCCCGGCGGTGGCGGTGCCGTTCTCCACCTGGACCCGGATCTGCTGCGGGGCCACCGCGACCCGGGCCGCGGCGTTGCGCGGCGGCGGCCGGTGCGTGGCCAGCGGCCTGTCGTCGCGCAGCGCCTGGAAGAGGCGCTCGGACCTGACGGGGTCCCACTTCAACGTGGAGCCGATGCCCTTGACCACGTATCCCATCTGGCCGATGGGCACGGTGGTGAACTCCGACGAGGACGGCGAGAAGTTGCGCATCGCCCGGCCGAGGTCGAGCAGCTCGTCCGTGCCGAAGCCCTTGTCGGCGCGCACCGAGCCGAGCACCGCCCGCGTGACGTCCCGGAACCGGATCGGGTTCAGCAGCACCCCGGAGGACGTGGCCCGGTCCACCAGCGCCGCCAGGAAGCGCTGCTGACGCTGCATCCGGCCGAGGTCGGAGGCGCCGTCCACGTGCCGGGAGCGGACGTACTGGAGGGCCTGCCCGCCCATCAGCCTGTGGGTGCCGGCCGGCAGGTTCAGTCCGGTGTAGGAGTCCTTCATCGGTACGGCGGTGCAGATCCGCACCCCGCCGAGCACGTCCACCGTCTTCATGAAGCTGGTGAAGTCGACCTCCAGATAGTGGTCGATCTTGACGTGGGTCATGCTCTCGACCGTGCGCACGGTCAGCTGCGGCCCGCCCTCCGCGTAGGCCGCGTTGAGCTTGATGGGGTGGCCGGCGTGCGGTTGGCCGGTGGTCTGGTCGATGTGCGCGGGTGTGTCGGCGTAGCTGTCGCGCGGCAGGCTCACCACGCTCGCCCGCTCCAGGTTCTCCGAGATGTGCACGATCATGATCGTGTCGGTGCAGTGGCAGGGGGCGCCGCCGAGCCGGAACCTGCGCCGCTCGGCCTCGCTGATCCGGTCCCGGCCGTCGGTGCCCACCAGCAGGACGTTCATGCCGTGGCCCGCGCGCGGGCGGTTCTTCATGTCCTTGAACGGGTCGACCCGGGCGATGCCCGCGTCCAGGCTCGCCACCACCGAGTGCCCGATCCCGGCGGCGGCGAGCACCACCACCGACAGCGTGGTCACCGCCCGCATGGCCCAGCGCGGCCTTCTGCGCCGCACGGGGGGCCGCGGCGCGCGACGGGCCGGTTGCGGTCGGCGCCGCGGCCGGGCGGGGGAACGGGTGGGGGTGGACAAGAGGGGCACCTCCGGACGAGGCCGTACGCGATCCGTGTGCACAGTAGGCCCATACGATCTCCCGCCCGGGTCGGAGCACCCGGCGGCGCGCGCCCGTGTCCCCCGTTCGCGGTAACGTGAGCACCGATGAACGCCAAGTCCGACGTGCAGTTTCCCGCCGTTTCCGTGATCATGCCCGTCCTCAACGAGGAACGGCATCTCCGGCAGGCAGTCCGAGCGATCCTCGCCCAGGAGTACGCGGGCGAGATGGAGGTCGTGATCGCCATCGGTCCGTCCACGGACCGTACGGACGAGATCGCCGCCGAGCTCGTGGCGGAGGACCCGCGGGTGCACACCGTGCCCAACCCGACCGGTCGCACGCCCGCCGCCCTCAACGCCGCGATCAAGGCCTCCCGTCATCCGGTCGTCGTCCGCGTGGACGGCCACGGCATGCTCTCGCCGAACTACATCGCCACCGCCGTACGGCTCCTGGAGGAGACCGGCGCGCAGAACGTCGGCGGCATCATGCACGCCGAGGGCGAGAACGACTGGGAGCACGCGGTCGCCGCGGCCATGACCTCGAAGATCGGCGTCGGCAACGCCGCCTTCCACACCGGTGGACAGGCCGCCGCGGCCGAGACGGTGTACCTGGGCGTCTTCCGCCGCGAGGCACTGGAGCGGCAGGGCGGTTACAACGAGGAGTTCATCCGCGCCCAGGACTGGGAGCTGAACTTCCGGATCAGGGAGGCGGGCGGCCTCATCTGGTTCTCGCCCGAGCTGAGGGTGTCGTACCGTCCGCGCCCCAGCGTGAAGGCGCTCGCCAAGCAGTACAAGGACTACGGCCGTTGGCGGCACGTGGTCGCCCGTTACCACGAGGGCTCCATCAACCTGCGCTACCTCGCCCCGCCGGCCGCGGTCTGCGCGATCGCCGCGGGCCTCGTCGTGGGTGCGGCCCTCACCCCGTGGGGCTTCGTCGTGCCCGGCGGCTACCTCGCCGCGATCGTCGCCGGATCGGTGCCCGCGGGCAGGGGGCTGCCGCTGAAGGCACGGCTCCAGATCCCCGTCGCGCTGGCCACCATGCACATGTCGTGGGGCTGGGGCTTCCTCACCAGCCCGCGGTCGCTGGCCAGGAAGGTCATCGCGTCCCGGCGGCCCGCGGTCGTCGCCGCGCAGGCGTAACGCCCCAGGCCCGGACATACGGC
>NZ_JBEOWS010000455.1:0-6521 GCF_040296125.1 Streptomyces sp. NPDC002265
GATCCCTGGGGGGCCGTGGTGCCTGGCGACGTCCTCAAGACAACCAGCCCCGACCGATGTCCGCAATGACCCCTTTTACTAGTTGTGGCCGCATTGGGGTGTTGGCCAGTCTATGTGAGCTGGCTCTCAATCCGCAGGTCAGGGCATGGATGTACGTCTAAACCTGTCCCTTTTTGTCCACTATCGCGGGTAGTGGGTGACGTGGGTCATGTGGGGTGCTTCACCGGTTCCGCGACACTGCGCGAACGGGAGCTCACGGAGCGGTCGGTATGAATGTGACCGCGGTCTCGAAGGCGGTCCGCGAGGCACGCGCTTCGGCTGTCCGGATATGGCGTCGATGCGGCAGGACCGAGAACCTCGTGCCATACGCTCGGAGCCCCGTGGTGACCGGGAGGGCGGATGACGAGGCTCAAGATCGGCTACTTGCTGCCGACACGCGAACTTGCCGTTCGGGACGAACATGACTTGGCTCCGCTCGTCACTCAGGCGCGACGGGCGGAGCGGTTGGGGCTGGACTCGGTCTGGGCGGGCGACGGACCCGTGACCAGGCAGCGCGCGGATCCGCTGCTGCTGTTGGCTTCCGCGGCCCAGGCCACCGAGCGCGTCACGCTCGGCACCGCCGTGCTGTTGCCGGCGTTGCGCCATCCGATCCTGCTGGCGCAGCAGTTCGCCACCCTCGACCGGCTCTCGGGAGGACGGCTGATCGCCGGGTTGGGCGGAGGCTTCCCGAACCCGGCCACCCAGGCCCAGTTCGCGGCGCTCGGCATCGGCTTCGGCACCCGGATGAGCCGCATGGAGGAGTCGATCGACGCGATGCGGCAGCTGTGGTCGGGGCGGACCGTGTCCTACAAGGGTGATCACTTCGCCTTCGAGGACCTACGGATCGCGCCTTCCCCGTCGCGTTCCGGAGGGCCGCCGATCTGGCTGGCGGCAAGCGGTGCGGCAGGACTGCGGCGCGTGGCTCGCCTCGCCGACGGCTGGCTGCCGTATCCGCCGACGGCGGCCGCGTACGCGCAGGACCGCGAGTTCGTCGAGAGGGTCGCCGAGCAGGCCGCGCCGTCCCGCGCGGTCACCCCCGCGCTCTATACGACGCTCTGTCTGGACGAGGATCCCGAGGTCGCGCAGCGGCGCCTGCGGGCGAGTGTCGAGAGGTACTACAACGCGCCATTCGAATTCATCGCCTCTCTCCAGGCCGTGTTCGCCGGCACCCCCGGCCAGGCCGCCGCATGGCTGTCGGGCTACATCGAGGCCGGTGCCCGCCACCTGGTGATCCGGCTGGCGACCGATGACCACGCCGCCGGGCTGGAGGAGCTCGCCGATCAGGTCCTGCCCCTGCTGCGGGCGAAGGATCGGTGAGGCTCGTGCCGCCTCCCGTCCTGCGGCGCCCGCACGGCGGACCGGAGCTCCTCCCGGCGTCGGCTGATCTGCGGCGTCACCTGACATACGCCATGCGGTCGACCCACTGGGACAGGGTGAGGGACGTGGACCAGTCCCTGGCGGCGGAGCCCCGGCCGTGGCGCTGACGCGGGCAGAGCCGGGGGGCCAGGGCCTCGCGGAGCGAGGAGAGGTGTCCGGCGACCGCGGCGAGGCAGTGGTACTCGTCCCGGCATGCGGTGCAGGCGTCCAGGTGAGCGACGACGGAGCCGGCCTGCTCGGGCGCAAGGAGCTGGAGCGCGTGCTCGGCCAGGAGGTCGTGGACTGCGCGGCATTCGGCGTGGTTGGTGGCCATGTCGGATCCTCTCCGTACTGCGACGCCCGGCCGCCCGGGCGTTCCACAAGGTCCAGCTGGTTCAGGCGGCCGTGCAAAGCATGGATTCAGGCCTTGTGGCGCATTCCAAGACTGGCCGACGACTGTCCCTGTGCGCGTCGTCCCTCCGCAGTGATTGCCGGGTACTGCGGGCGCAGTACCCGGCAGGTCAGGCTGCTCCGCCTGCGCAGAAGGGGGCGTCCGGCCGGGCTTTCGTCATACGGAGAGGGGGGACGGAGACGGACCGCGATCCGTCGTCGCGTTGACCAGACCGCACTGGTACGCGATGACGACGAGCTGGGCCCGGTCGCGGACCGCGAGCTTGCTCATGGCGCGGTTGACGTGCGTCTTCACGGTCAACGGGCTGACGAACAGACGTTCGGAAATGTCGTCGTTCGACAGGCCGAGCGCGACGAGGCTCATCACGTCGCGTTCCCGGGGAGTGAGGCAGGCCAGCTGCTGGTGGACCGCGCCCGCACAGGGTTCGGGCTGGGCCAGGAAGCATGTGATCAGGGCCCGCGTGGCCGCCGGGGAGAGCAGCGCCTCACCGGCGGCCACCGTGCGGACGGCGTCGAGGAGCTCGTCCGGCTGCGCCCCCTTGCCGAGGAACCCGCTTGCACCGCGCCGCAGGGCCTCGGCGACGTACTCGTCGTTCTCGAAGGTGGTCAGGATGAGCACCTTCACCGCCGCGAGCTCTTCGGCTTCGCTGATGGCGCGGGTGGCGTCCAGGCCGTCCATTCCGGGCATCCGGATGTCCATCAGCACCACGTCGGGGCGGTGGGCGCGCGCCAGTTCCACGGCCTCGTGGCCGTCCGAGGCCTCGCCCACGACCTCCATGTCCTCCGTGGAATCAAAGAGGATCTTGAAGGTGCCCCTGAGCAGCGCCTGGTCGTCGGCGAGCAGAACGCGGATCGTCATGTCCGGACCTCCGGTAGTGCATGTGGTGCCCCGCCGCCCGCCGTCGTGGCAGAGCGCAGGGGTAGTTCGGCGATCACGGCGAATCCGCCCTCGGGCCTGGTCTGCGCGGTGAGCGTGCCGCCCACGCTGGCTGCCCGCTCCCGCATGCCGATCAGTCCGTGGCCGGTGCCCTGCCGCGGTTCCTGCGGGAGCGTCGGGCCGTCGTCCTCGACGGTGATGGTCAGCCATCGGGGGGTGTAGCTCAGGCTCAGTCGGGCCTTGTCCGCGCTGCCGTGCTTGCGCACATTGGTCAGGGCCTCCTGGATGATGCGGTAGGCGGCCAGATCGGCCGCGGGGGCCAGCGATTGTGTCGCACCGTGGCGGGTGCACAGGACGTCGAGGCCGACCCGTTCGAGCGAGGCGAGCAGGGCGGGGACCTCTTCCAGCCCAGGGATGGGGCCGCGCGGTGCCTCGCAGTCGCCGGACTGCCGCAGCAGGCCCACGGTGACACGCAACTCGTCCAGCGCCGACCGGCTGGTCTCCTGGATGTCCTTGAGGGCGGCGACGAGCTGATCCGGCTGTTGCTGTCCCACATGGGCCGCCACTCCGGCCTGGGCGTTGATCAGCGCGATGTGGTGGGCGACGACGTCGTGCAGTTCACGCGCGATCCGGACCCGCTCGGCCGCCACCCGTTGCTGCGCCTCCTGTTCACGGGTGCGCTCCGCGTGCTCCGCGCGTTCCTCGACGGCCGTGACATAGGCCCGGCGCGAGCGCACTCCGTCCCCGACCGCCGCCGGCAGGGCCGTCCACGCCAGCATGCCGACGTTGTCCGGTTGCAGCCCGGAACCCGGGTCGTGAAACAACGCCGCTCCGATCAGCACGGTGGCCGAGGCCGCGGCCACGCCCAGGGCCGTACGGCGGTCCGTCAGCGTGGCCACCGAGTACACGGACACGATGACCGGACTGGTCACCACCGGACTTTCCCGGAACCCCAGCAACTGGAACGCCACCCCGCAGCAGACGGCACAGGCCGCCACGGCGAAGGGGAAGCGGCGACGCCACAGCAGCGCGAAGCAGCCGACGCCGGCCAGCAGGACGGCTGACCATCGCACGACGAACCGGTGCTCGTGCGGGAGGAACGAGGCGCCGATGACGGACAGCACGAACAGCACCGATACGCCCAGCACGTCACGAACCGCACTCCGGGGTCCGCGCTTGCGCGCATTGTTCACTGCCATGGCATCACCGTAAGGACGCCGTTCGCGCGCCGCCGATCCGGCGTACGCCGGCCGGACCTGAATCCCCGGTCCCAGCAGCACAGTCGGGCGATCGGCGCAACTGGCCTCTTCGAGTGACAGGCCGGGCCCGACGGCCTCGTATCGCCCCGTGTGCGAGTGGACCGGGGCACGGGTTCTCGGACACGGGGCCGCGGCTCTGCGGCATGATCCGCCGGGCAGGCCCTACGGGCGCTCCGGATCCGGTCCTCGGGACAGGAGGAGCCAGACCGAGGCCGCGAGTGTCACGGCCATGCCCGCGCCGGCGGTGGTCATCGTGACGCCGGGCGACGGTGGGTCGGAGGCGTTGCCGCCGCACGCGATGCAGAAGCCGACCTCGACCGCACAGGCGATGCCGACGGCTGAGGGCGCCCCCCGGTGACAGGCAGGGCGCCCTCAGCGTGTCGTCCGCGTCAGTCGACGCTGCCGTGCTCCACGGGGAAGTCCGGGGGCCAGGGCCGGCTGAATTCGAACAGGGACGGGTCCTCGAACTTGCGGTCCGCCTCGCGCCACTCGGGGTTGCCGGAGACGACGAAGCTGTCCCCGTCCGGTTCGATCATCCAGGTGAAGTCCGCGTCGTCCGCGGGCAGTTCATGACGCTCCTTCAGCACCGCGAACTCCGCCTCCGAAGCCCGGCGGACGTGGATGCCCTTCTCGTAGATGGGCTTGAGCAGCATGAGTTCCACATGCCCGAAGTACACCTCGACCCGGGTGTCCGTTCCGTCGACCGCGGTGGCGTCGCTGCGCAGCAGCAGTTGCCGGTGCGACGCCGCGAAGCTGACCACGCGGAACAGACGTCCCTCTCGTACGAAATCCGGCATTCTCAGTGCACTTCCTGTTCTGGCTGTTCTTGCTGCTGTCGAGGCCTTCGGGTCACTGGGCCCAGTCCGGCTTCGGCATGTTCTTGACGAGACTCGGCGCCGAGTCACCCGGCTTGGTGAAGTACCAGTCGATGGCCTCGAAGTCCCGGCGTCCGAGGATCACCTTGAGACGCAGCGTCGCCATCTCCCACGCGGTGCCGTTGTTGCTTCCCAGCCTGGCCACCGACTCCCAGTCGGCGCCCACCAGCGGCTTCCCGCGTTCGACGAGCTTGTCGAGGGCTTCCGCCGCGGTCTTCGCGTCCGGTACACCGTCCAGCGAGATGCTCAACTTCACCGCCTTATTGTCCAGTGCCTTCTCGACACCGACCATCCAGATCGGACGCCCGTCACCGTTGGGGGCCGGCCTGCCGAGGATCTTCTGGTTGAACGTCCGTGCCCCGGAGCCGCTGAGGCCGCCGGTACCGCCCAGGGTCTTCGAGGCCAGCTGGTCGGAGTACGGGTTGATCCCCAGGACGATGTGGTCGCCGTCCTTGACGAGTTCCTTGACGATCCCTTCGAGGCACTCGTTGTGCACCAGGACCGGTGTCGGGCCCGCGTACACGTAGTACGTGTGGTTGCGCGCGACCTCGAAGTTGTAGACCCCGACGGATCCCTCGACGACCGTGGTGCCGAGGACCCGGGTGGAGCCGCCGTCCCGCGCCTCCAGGGTGTCTCCGGCGCGCAGCTTGCGGGCCTCGACCCAGCCGCGTTCACGTACCCAGAAGCGGTGCGTGTCGGTCGCCTCGACCTGGCCGTCGGCGGTGGTGACCCGGATCAGGGAGTCGACGGTCCGGTTGAACAGCCGCAGCACCGGCTGGAGGGACTTCTTGCCCGTGACCTGGTCCAGCGACCAGACCCGGTCGCCGACCTCGATGTCCTCGATGGACTTGGGGCCGTCTGCCGTCGCGACCTTGGTGCCGGCCGGGAAGCACTTGGTCAGCAGGAGCTTGGAGGTGATTCCCTCGATGGCGGCATCGGTGAGGCCCGCGGTGCGCAGCGCCTTCCACGCCTCGTCGATCGCGATGCCGGTTCGCATGGCGGCGTCGAGCGCCGTCACGCCGTCCTTGATGGCCTTGACGGCCATGTTGCCGAAGACGAGGGTGGCGATGTCGAAGACCGCCCACCCGCAGTTGCCCACGGTCCCGCCGCCACCTGTGGTGATCAGGTCCCAGCAGCTGGTGAAGTCCTCGGTGAGCGCCTTGACGAAGCCCTTGGCGACCGCGTCGTTGAACTCCAGCGTCGAGATGGTGTAGGTGACTTCCCTGGTCTGCGGCTTCAGCTCGACCGTGTGGAGGAACAGGGTGTCGGAAGGAGGGCACCCGGACTGCGAATCCGAGATGTTCTCGGCCGTGCACAGGTAGACGTCGACGAAGTACTTGGCGGTGATCTTCGCCGTGATGACGCAGTCACCGACGTGGACGATGACGTTGCAGTTTTCCTTGTGCAGGATGTCCGGGTCGCCGACGGGCTCGACCCGAGTCTTGAAGAAGACGCCGCTTACGCCGCCCGAGCCGGTCTCGATCTGGTCGTTGCGGCTCTTGGTCTCCGTCCGCCGGGCCGTCTCCTGGGCCTCCTTGGCGTACGCCTCGGCGTCCTTCGCCGCCTGTTCGGCCTCGGTCGCCGCCGCGTCGGCGCGGTCGGCCGCCGCTCGGGCGTCCTTGGCGTCCTGTTCGGCCTGGGCGGCGGCGGAGCGGGCGGCGGACGCGTCGAGTTCGGCGGCGTCGGCGGAGTCGCGGGCGTCCT
>NZ_JBEOWS010000456.1:0-6519 GCF_040296125.1 Streptomyces sp. NPDC002265
ACCCTGATCATTGGATCGTGATGATCCATAGGACAGGAGTTCCCGTTGGGGACGTCGAAGTACTCGCCTGAGTTCCGGGCCGATGCCGTCGCGCTGTACCACGCGAGCCCGGGTGGGACGTATGCGTCGGTGGCCAAGGACGTGGGAGTCAACCACGAGACGCTGCGCACGTGGGTTCGGGACGCCGAGCAGGCCGCCCGGCCCGAGGCCGTGGAGGCCACCGCGATGGAGAAGGAGAACCGTCAGCTGCGGGCGCGGGTGAAGGAACTCGAGCTTGAGCGGGAGATCCTGCGGAGGGCTGCGAAGTATTTTGCGGCCGAGACCAGCTGGTGAGCAGCCGCTTCCAGTTCGTCGACGATCACCGTGGCGCCTTCGGCGTCAAGCGGCTGTGCCGGATGCTGCAGGTCTCTCGTTCCGGCTTCTACCGACACCTGGCCGGCGCGCAAGCGCGGGCCGACCGGGCACGGGCCGATGCCGAACTCGCTGAGCGCATTACCGAAATCCACCAGGAATCCGACGGCACCTACGGGGCCCCGCGCGTCACCGCCGAGCTCCGGGACGGCGGCGAGCGGATCAATCACAAGCGGGTGGCACGCGTCATGAGGAGGTTCAACATCGTCGGGTTCCACCTGCGCAAGAAGGTCCGCACCACCATCCCCGAACCCTCTGCGACGCCGGTGCCGGACCTCCTGCAGCGCGACTTCACCGCGACCACGCCGAACACTCGCTACGTGGGCGACATAACCTACCTGCCGGTGGGCAATGGCCAATTCCTTTATCTGGCAACGGTGTTGGACCTGTCCTCGAGACGACTGGCGGGCTGGTCGATCGCCGACCACATGCGCACCGAGCTGGTCACCGACGCGCTCAAGGCCGCGGCCGCTGCCCGGGGTGCCGCCGGCCTGCGCGGGGCGATCTTCCACAGCGACAACGGGGCGCAATACGTCTCGAAGGAGTTCGCCCAGGTCTGCGGCGAGCTCGGCGTGATCAGATCACGCGGCGCGGTGGGCACGAGCGCGGACAACGCCGCCGCAGAGTCGCTGAACGCGACCATGAAAAGAGAGACGCTCCAGGGGAGAAAACGGTGGAACGGGGCCCGCGAGGCCCGGCTCGCGGTCTTCCGATGGGCGACTCGCTACAACACCAGACGAAGGCACTCCCGCCTCGGCCAGATCAGCCCGATCACTTACGAACAGCGATCAACTACGCTGACCACCGCCGCATAACAACCGGTGTCCACGACCAAGGGTGAAGCCCCCTGTTCCGCCGCCTGGCGATACTGCTTCGACCGGACTTCCGCCAGTTTCCACAGAGCAGGCAGACCGTCCTTCCGCAGCCGGTCCTCCGCCTCCTGCTGGCAAGCCAGCTCGAAGCGGGCCAGGCTGTCGAAGGAGCCGATACGGATGGCGGACGGCCAAGCTGCCGCCGCCTGCGAGGCGAAGTCCAGCGCCCGGGCTGCCACGTAGTTGCACTGCTTTGGCTTGGTCAGGCCCACCGTGCCGAACACCAGACGCGACCAGTCGTCAACGAAGGCACGGCCCGCGAGCCCTGTCGGGTAGCTGGCACCCAGACACCAGCTCTCGCCAAACGCATGGCCAAGCAAGTCGTTGTCGAGTTCTAGGCCGTCAAGAAATGCCGTGATGTTCTCCACTCCCGCCATGATCGAGTTGTAGTTATCAAGCAGGCCAGATCGCTCGGTCAGCACCTGCACGGCACCGCTCAGCCGAATGGCTGCGGCGCAACACAGTGCTTCTCCCACGGCGTCAAACGTCTCGTCCACGATCCCCCGGCTCCCTGTCCACCCCGATGGAGGGTGCCCCCAGGCACGATAACCGCAGGGGCACCATAAGAAACGACCTCTAAGCCGCTGACATCGACATGACGGCTCTCCACTGACACTCCTGTGCAGACCATCACATCGCCACCGGCGAACCAGGGCACCTGTGGGACTGGGCTCGCTGCTGCAGGTACCCGACCTGTGGTGTTGTCCCCTTTGCTGTGGCTCGGGGCCAGTAGCGTTCAGAGAACTGGTGGGCGCTGCGTTGGGGGTGGGGCAGCAGGAGGTTTCCTGCTGCCCCACGCGCCGACGCTGCGTCGACGTATTGCTTGCTCAGTTGGCGGTGAAGGCGGGGTAGTCGGTGTAGCCCTCGGCGTGACCGGCGTAGTAGGTGGCACGGTCGCCGTCGGCCAGCGGGTGGCCGTGCGTGAAGCGCTCGACCAGGTCGGGGTTGGCGATGAAGGGTTCAGCGAAGGAGACCGCGTTGACGATCTTGTGGTCGAGGATCTCGTTGCCGAGGGCCTGGGTGAAGCCGAGGTTGGCGATGATGTTGCCCTGGTAGTGGGCGCGGTAGCGGGAGAAGAGGGCGATGCGCTCCTCGATGGTGCCGGGGGTGCCCAGGAGGTGCAGGTAGGCCAGGTTGCTGTCGTTGAGCTTCTTGAACAGCTGGTCGTAGTCGGCGAGTGTCTCCTCGTCCGCGGTGAACGTGGTCCCGTTGTTCCAGCCCGGGGACATCTTCACGCTGATGCGGTCGCTGCCGAACACGTTACTGACGGCGTCGAGGATGTCGAGGAGGAACTGGGCCCGCTTCTCGCTGCTGCCTCCGTAGGCGTCGGTGCGCTGGTTGAGACGCGGGTTGAGGAACTGCGGGATCAGGTGGGACTGCTGGGCGTGGATTTCCACGCCGTCGAAGCCGGCGCGGCGGGCGTTCTCGGCCGCGTGGCGGTAGTCGGCGATGGTGGCGGCGATCTCAGCGCTGGTGTAGGCGCGCGGGGTGACGGTGTCCTTGGGGCCGGAGGGGGTGAAGGACTTTTCGCCGGGGTTGATGGCCGAGGGTCCGGCGGGCAGGCGGCCGCCGAGGTGGTCGGGGTGGGAGGCCGCGCCGAGGTGGCCGAGCTGGGAGACGATCCGGCCGCCGGCCTCGTGGACGGCTTCGGTGACCTTCACCCAGCCGGCGGTCTGCGTCTCGGTGTAGATGCCGGGCGCGTGGATGAAACCGATCGCGTCGGCGTTGACCCAGGTTCCCTCGGTGACGATCAGGCCGGCGCCGGCACGCTGCGCGTAGTAGGTCGCGTGGAGGTCGGTGGGGGCCAGCTCGGCGTTCTGAGCACGGGCGCGGGTCATGGGGGCCATGACGACGCTGTTGGGGAGTTCCAGGGCGCCGAGGCGGACGGGCTGGAGCAGGGGCTGGGTGGTCATGAGCAACTTCCTTGTGGGGGGTGATAGGGGAGAGCGAGGAATGGGCAGGGCGCCTCAGTCCTGTTTGAGGGCGTGGAGGCCGGAGAGCGGGCCGCCGAGCTGCATGAGGCGTCCGCCCTCGCGCAAGGAGCCGAGGTCGACGGGGGCGAAGCCGAAGGCGGCGGTGAGGTCCTTGACGGTGGTCTTGGCGTCGGCGTCGTCACCGGCGAGGAACAGCACCTGGCGTCCGGCCCGGTGGCGCGGGTCGGCGGCGATGTACTGGCCGTAGAGGGTGTTGAACGCCTTGACGACGCGGGCTCCGGGCAGCAGTGAGGCGACGTGTTCGCTGCCGGTCAGCTCGCCCAGGTCGGCGATCTTCATGGGCGGCGGCGGGGAGGCGAACTGGTTGGTGGCGTCGATGACGATGCGCCCCTCGAAGGAGGGCAGGCCGGCTACCGCGTCCGGGATCTGGGGCCAGCCGACTGCGAGCACGACGAGTTCCGCCGCGGCGGCTTCCTGCGGGGTGCCGGCCTGGGCGAGCGGTCCGAGTTCGTCGGCGAGGCCGGCCAGAAAGGCGGGGCCGCGGCTGTTGCTCAGGACGACCTGGTGGCCGTGGGCCACGGCGTGGCGGGCGATGGCCTGGGTGACGGTTCCGGCGCCGAGGGTTCCGATCTTCATGGCGGTGCCCTTCGTGGGGTTCAGGGTGCGGGGCTGGTGAGCAGGACGGTTCCGTTCCTGCCGGGGCGGCGGACGTGGTCGATGGCCTTCGCGAAGTCGGCGAGGTCGTAGCGGGCGGCGACCTCGAAGAGTTCCGGGGCGGTCGCGGCCAGCCGGGCGGCGAAGGCGACGTCCTCGGCCCGCTCCTCGGGCGTGCGGGCGGCCATCCACTGCAAGACGGACGTCCCCCGCACGGTCAGGGCCCGCGGGGTCAGCGCGAGCGACTCCAGCGGCGTGCTGCCGGAACCGAGCCCTCCGTAGGTGATCAGCGTGCCGCCGTCGGCGAGCAGCCCGGCCAGCTCACCGGTCAGGGATCCGCCCACCGCGTCCAGTACGACCTGGACGCCCCGGCCGCCGGTCGCGTCCTGGACCTGAGTGCGCCAGTCGGCGTCGGCCGTCGAGATGACCGGCAGTGCGGGGAAGCGCTGCCGCAAGGTCTGCGCCCCCGTGGCGCTGCGTACCAGGTTGACCAGCGGGATGCCGTGCTTGAGGGCTGCGGCGCTGACCAGCTTTCCCACCGACGACCCGGCTGCCGTCTGCACCACCGGACCGGCCTGGCCGTGCTGGGCGTCCTCGACCGCCCGCAGCAAGGAGAGCAGGGTCAGCGGGTTGGCCAGCATCAACGCCGCGCTCTCGTCGCCGAGGTCCTCGGGCACCGACACCACAAGATCGGCCGGCGCCGTGACGACTTCGCTCCACGCGCCCGGCACCGGGAAGAACGCCACCCGCTGGCCGGGCCGCAGATCCTGCACACCCTCGCCGACGGCCTCGATGACGCCCATTGCCTCCACGCCGGGAATCCGGGGCGTGGCGAACCGCTGCCGCGGCCAACCCGGAAGGCCCTCCACTGCCGCCAGGTCGCCGGGGTGGATCGGCCTGGACAGCACCCGCACCTGAACCTGCCCGGTTGCGGGCGCAGCAGGGGCCGGCCGCTTGCTCAGGCGTAGTACCTGCCCGGCTTCACCGTGCTGGTCGTAGGCGATGGCGCGCATGATGCTCTCCTTCCACGAACTATTAATGATGCCCCTCATCATTGCAACTCCTGCTATGATGACGGGCATCATTAAAGATGTCAAACAGAGAGCGACGCGAGGGGACGGCCATGCCGCGGATCACCAAGGAAGACAAGGCCCGCAACCGGCAGAACATCCTCGAAGCGGCGAGCCGCATGTTCCGCTCGCAGGGCATCGACGCGGTCGGCATCGCCGAGCTGATGAAGGAAGCCGGACTCACCCACGGCGGCTTCTACAACCACTTCGCCTCCAAGAACGACCTGGCCGTGGAGGTGTGCGGCGCCTCCTACGCCGCCTCGCTCGCGGTCCTGGCCCAGGCGATCGAGGACGGCCCGGACCAGGCCGGCTCACCGCTGGAGCGGGTCGTGGCCGACTATCTGTCCACCGCGCACCGTGACGCCCCGGACGGCGGCTGCCCCTCCGCCTCCATGGCCACCGACGCCGGACGGCACAGCGAAACCGTGCAGAGCGCGTACGCCGAAGGCGTCGAGGGCTACCTCACCGGCTTCACCGCCGAGTTCCTGCGCGAGGCCGAGGAGAAAGGCCACGAGCTCGACCCGGCCGAAGCCCGCCACAGGGCCATCCGCCTGCTCAACGAAATGGTCGGCGCACTGATGCTCGCCCGCGCCGTACGCCACGTCGAGCCCGAACTCTCCGACGAGATCCTGCAGACCGGCCGCAGCCACGCCCTCAACTGATGCGACTCAGAGCCGCTGCGGGACCTGGAGCCGAGGCGTTCGCGACAGACGGCCCGGCCCCGACGGGCGCAGGAATGGACACGCCCCCTGAAAGGCTGACCGGCCTGACCTGGCTGGGGGCTCTACTCCTGCGCGCCGTCTTCGTCACGCTCGATCGCACGCCGCGTCGGCTGCTGCCAGGAGCGGACAGAGCACCTCAGTAGTTGCCACACGCCCTCCATGGTGTCCGAGACGTGGAACAGGCGACCGATCATCGTCTTCACCCGTGCCAGCGTTCACCGCTGGCCGGCCCACGCGCGTGTCAGCACACCGCGCTGCAACTCCCGCTCCAGCCGGGCCGCCTCTGCGCGTCAGACGGCCGCGGTCGACCAGGTAACCCCTTGGAAGCCACTCCGGCGTGGCCGCGTGCCGCCGCCGGAGTCGGTGCGGATCAGGGTCTGGCGTCCGCGCCGGAAAACCTTCGGCAGCTGGGCCAGGGCGAGTCGGGCGGCCTCGATGTGGTCGGCGGCGCTGTTGGAGCCTGCGTTCCCGGTCGCAGCAGACCGGCGACGGGCTTGCCGAAGTCGCCCGGGCCGTGGTCGACGAAGCCCATCAGCGGGTGGCGCCCGAAGGTCTTCTTCCACGTCGGCATCGCGCCCTGCTTGTCGGAGTGCGCGATGACGAGCACGCCGTCCAGGTCCACGGTCGCCCGCCCGCCCGCGTCCGGTGCCGCGGGGCCGGCCAGTTCCCCAGACGTGCTCGCGCACTCGGGCGCGGGCCGTGCGCATCGCGACCAGAGCTCGTTCGCCGCCTGCAGCGAGGGCGTCGACCAGCCGGGACACCGCCGAGATCCTCAGCCTCGACGAGGCCAAGAAGCAGGGCGCCATCGCCGAGTTCGGCGAGAAGTACGGCGAGCGGGTCCGCGTCGTGACCATCG
>NZ_JBEOWS010000457.1:0-6502 GCF_040296125.1 Streptomyces sp. NPDC002265
CTGCTGCTAGTCGCGCTGCTCGGCGGCAGTTCGCAGAGCTACGACGACCAGCGGGGCAAGGGGGACGCCCCGGTGGCCGGGCGGGCCGGGGAGGACAGCCCGGCCGAGGTGTACAACTTCCCGGACGGCTTCGGGAACCTCTCCACCAAGTGCGTCGGGCAGGGCAGGCGGGCGTACGCCACCACCCGGTTCGTGCAGGAGGACGGTGACGACACCGTGATCATTCCGGCCAACGCGGTGATCGTCGACGACCCGGACTGCCCTGCGCCCTGAGGCTCACCGTCTCCTGGGCGGGGCGGCGCCGCCCGGCGGTGCGGGCGGCGTCGTCGGGCGCCTGCTCCGCCAGGGCCTCGCGGCCCGCCGTCACAGCTCCCGGTGGACCTTCGTGTTGGACGCCTGGGCCCGCGGGCGGACGACCAGCAGGTCGATGTTGACGTGGGCCGGGCGGGTCACCGCCCAGGTGATGGTCTCCGCGACGTCGTCGGCGGTCAGCGGTTCGGCGACGCCCGCGTAGACCTTCGCCGCCTTCTCCTCGTCGCCGCTGAAGCGGGTCAGCGCGAACTCGTCGGTCTTGACCATGCCGGGCGCGATCTCGATCACCCGGACCGGCCGGCCGACGATCTCCAGGCGCAGGGTCTC
Organism: Streptomyces sp. NPDC002265; assembly: GCF_040296125.1. Classification (NCBI taxonomy): domain Bacteria; kingdom Bacillati; phylum Actinomycetota; class Actinomycetes; order Kitasatosporales; family Streptomycetaceae; genus Streptomyces; species Streptomyces sp. NPDC002265. Next base: position 640 of record NZ_JBEOWS010000457.1, read on the forward strand.
GGCGAGGACGTGGGCGCCGTGCTTGGCGGCGACATAGCCCGCGCCGCCCTCGTAGGTGCCGTGGCCCGCGGTGGAGGAGACGACCACGACCGTGCCGTCGCCGCTCGCGTCGAGCTTGGGCAGCAGGGCCTGGGTCAGGTTCAGCGTGCCCAGGACGTTCGTCTCGTACATCGTGCGCCACTGCGCCGGGTCGCCGGTGGCGACCGGGTCCGCGCCCAGCGCGCCGCCCGCGTTGTTGACCAGGACCCCGACGGTCTTGAAGGCGCTCGCGAACTCGTCGACGGCCGCGCGGTCGGTGACGTCCAGCTGGTAGGCGGTCGCCGCGTGGCCCGCCGCGGTGATCTCCTTCGCCAGCGCCTCGATGCGGTCGGCGCGGCGGGCGGTCAGGACGACCCGGTAGCCGGCCGCGGCGAGCTGCCGGGCCGTGGCGGCTCCGATTCCGCTGCTCGCACCGGTGACGACGGCGATGCGGGAGGCGGCGGACGGTGCGGCGGTGGCCATGGGCTGCTCCTCGGGCGTGCGGACGGCTCGGGCCCGCGGACGGCTCGGGTCGGTGGGTGGTGCGGCTGGCGCCCGCTCGTGGGCCTCGCGGGTGGCGCGGGCTCGCGGGCGGTCGTTCCCGCTCAGGGTAGGCGACGGGCGCGGTCGGACGGGCGGGCGTTCCGAGGGGCGGGCGGTCAGCCGCCGTGCCGCGGCGCCCACATGATCACGGCCATGCCGGCGAGGCAGACAGCGGCGCCCGCCAGGTCCCAGCGGTCGGGGCGGAAGCCGTCCGCGACCACGCCCCACAGGATCGAACCGGCGACGAAGATCCCGCCGTAGGCGGCGAGGATGCGGCCGAAGTGGGCGTCGGGCTGGAAGGTGGCGACGAATCCGTACGCGCCGAGCGAGAGGACGCCGCCGGTGATCCACAGCCAGCCGCGGTGCTCGCGCAGGCCCTGCCAGATCAGCCAGGCGCCGCCGATCTCCAGGAACGCGGCGGCGACGAACAGGGCGGCGGAACGGACGATCGACATACGTGCAGCCTGGCACGCCTGCGGGCACGGCCGGCGCCGGGGCGTCACCTGCTTGGAGGGCGCCTGCCGTCGGCCGTACGTGGGATACATCCAGGCGACACCCCTGCGACCGGGGTGGAGCGAGCGGAGTGAGGAGTGGTGTCGGCATGCGGAGACCACGAAGGGCACGCGGAACGCGGCGGACCCGCGAGGAACGGTGGGTACGGAGGTCGTGCGGTGCGCGCCAGGCGCTTGGCACCCGGGGGTTCGTGGTCTGCGGGGTGGCGCTGGCGGCCGTCGGCGGGGCGACACCGCTCGTGGGTGCCGCGGGCGCGCCGGAGGCCGACCTGGCGTACCACGGCACGGTGGCGCTGCGCCGAGGCGTGCTCGACGTACGGCTGACCCCGTACGACCACGGTCCGTCCGCCGTACCGGACGCGACCGTCCGGCTGCTGTGGTCGGCGCCGCTCGCGGACCGGCAGCGGCTGCCGGGCGGGTGCCTCCGTACGGGGGTGCGTGAGGTGGTGTGCCGGACGGGCGCGCTGGCCGCGGACGGGTTCGGCGAGCGGATCGCGCTGGTGCTGCGGCTGCGCGGCCGGCCGCAGCAGGTGACGCTGGCGCTCGGCACGGTGTGGGCCGGCGGCACGGTGGACCGCGACCGGGCGAACGACCGGCAGCGGGTGCTGGTCCTGGACACGGGAGACCCGTACTCCTTCTGAGTGAGGGGCGCGCCCCTGGGACGGGGGCGCGCCCGGTTCCGGGGTGCGGGGGGCGGCCGGTTTCCTGCTAGATACGTGTATGTCGGACCACTTCCGGCCGGTCGACCGGCCTGTCCGGCCGGTCGCGGCGCGCTCTCTGCGCCGTACGATCTCTGCACGGCGCAGGCGAAGAGGAGCGGGCATGTCCGGGTCGGAGAACGAGCGGTCGCGGCTGCTGGACGAGCTGTCCACCGTCTCCCGTCGCTACATGGCCTCGTACGCCCTGTTCAACCAGGCCGTCGCCGACCATCTCGGCCTGCATCCCACCGATCTGCAGTGCCTGAACCTGCTCACGCTGGAGGGCGGTCCGGTGACCACGGGCCGGATCGCGGAGCTGACGGGCCTGACGACCGGGTCGGCGACCCGGCTGGTGGACCGGCTGGAGAAGGCCGGGTACGTGGTCCGGCAGCGGGACGCGGGGGACCGGCGGCGGGTGCTGGTGGCGACCGTGCCGGAGCGGATCGCCGAGTTCGGGCAGATGTGGAACCGGCTGGCCGGCGGCTGGAGCGCCCTCTTCGACGGCCTGGACAACACCGAACTGGCCCTGATCATCGGGCATATGAGGCGGACGGTGGACTTCAGTGGCGAGCAGATCACCCGGTTGCGGGAAGGGCGGGTCTAGGGCCGCGCGACTGGGGCGTGTCCGTGGCGTCCTTCTCGGTGTCGTAGCGCTCCCGTGCCGTGTGGACCTCGTCGAAGTGGGTCTCCGCCCAGGCCTTCACCGCGGTGAGCAGGTGCGCGAGGCTGCTGCCCAGCGGGGTGAGCTCGTAGTCCACCCGGACCGGGACGGACGGGGTGACCGTACGCGTGAGGATGCCGTCGCGCTCCAGCGAGCGCAGGGTCTGCGTGAGCATCTTGGGGCTCACTCCGGCGATCCTGCGGGCGAGGTCGCTGTAGCGCATGGGGCCGGCGGCCAGCGCGGAGACGACCAGACTGACCCACTTGTCGCTGATCCGGTCGAGGAGCTGGTTGGTGGGGCAGCTGCGGAGGAAGGCGTCGTACTCGAAGCGCGCCTGTTCGCGCCGCTGGGCCGCCGTCGTGGTCGCCATGGCTCTCCTCCGGGTGCGGTAGGCACCTTCAGGTAACTACTACCCTCCAGATAGTAGCTCTTCCTAGGGTTGTGCGAGCGGCGCGGGAACAGTGTGGACGCGCCTCAACCGCAGTCAGACCTTGGAGAGTTGTGATGATGCGTGCTGTCGTGGTGACGTCGTTCGGCGGGCCCGAGGCCGTGCGGGTCGTGGAGACCGAGGTGCCCGAGCCGGGTGCCGGGCAGGTCCGGATCAAGGTGGCGGCGGCCGCGCTGAACCCGGTCGACGCCGCGGTGCGGGCCGGTGTGTTCGGGGGCGCGGGCGGGCGGATCGGCCTCGGCTGGGACGTCGCGGGGACGGTGGACGCGGTCGGCCCGGGCGCCGCGTGGAGCGTGGGCGACGAGGTGGTGGCGCTCGCCCCCGGTGTGGCCGAGTCGCTGGGTTCGCACGCGGAGCACGTCGTCGTCGGCGCGGATACGGTGGCCGAGGCGCCCGCGACGTCCGACGCCGTGTCCGGCGCCACCCTGCCGCTGAACGGGCTGACTGCCGTACAGGCCCTGGATCTGCTGGAGTTGACGCCCGGGCAGTCGCTGCTGGTGACGGGCGCGGCGGGTGCCGTGGGCGGTTATGCCGTCCAACTCGCCGCCCGCAGTGGGGTGTCGGTGACCGCGCTGGCCCGTGCGGAGGACGAGGAGCTCGTCCGGTCCCTGGGTGCCGCGCACTTCACGGCCGGGGAGGCCGGGCCGGCGGGCTTCGATGCGGTGCTGGACGCGGCGGTGCTCGGCGAGGCCGCCCTGGCGTGGGTGCGGGACGGGGGGGCCTACGCCGGGGTGATTCCGGGGGCCGCGCCCGCCGCGGTGCGGGGCGTGCGGACCGGCACGGTCGAGGTGCGCGCCGACGGGGAGCGGCTGGCGGAGCTGGTGCGGCTGGTGGACGAGGGGGCGCTGACGCTCCGGGTGGCGGGGACGTACGCCCTGGACGACGCGGTCAAGGCGCACGCCCGGCTGGCGGAGGGCGGGGTGCGGGGGCGGCTGGTCCTCCTTCCCTGAGCCGGCGGGTCCCGTACGTCTCACGGGCCCTTTCCCGGGGCCCGGCCGCCGGTCTCGGTGGCCCTGCTCCTCGGGTGCCCTGTGCGGCAGGAGGCGTACGAACGGCAGGCGCAGGGCCACGGCCGCGGTGCCCGGCCGTCAAATCGAATTCCGGCGGGCGGAATACCCGCGGACCCGATCCGGTTGGAGGGGTATGGTTGAAGCGTCAACAACTTGGAGGTTGAGCGACCATGCAGTTCGGCATCTTCAGCGTCGGCGACGTCACCCCGGACCCGACCACGGGCGGTACGCCGACCGAGCGTGAGCGCATCAAGGCCATGGTCGCCATCGCGCTGAAGGCCGAGGAGGTCGGGCTGGACGTGTTCGCGACCGGCGAGCACCACAACCCGCCGTTCGTGCCCTCGTCACCGACGACCATGCTCGGCTACATAGCCGCGCGCACCGAGAAGCTGGTCCTCTCCACGTCCACGACCCTGATCACCACCAACGACCCGGTGAAGATCGCCGAGGACTACGCGATGCTCCAGCACCTGGCCGACGGCCGGGTGGACCTGATGATGGGCCGCGGCAACACCGGTCCCGTCTATCCGTGGTTCGGCCAGGACATCCGCGAGGGCATCAACCTCGCCATCGAGAACTACGCCCTGCTGCGCCGGCTGTGGCGTGAGGACGTCGTCGACTGGGAGGGCAAGTTCCGTACGCCGCTCCAGGGCTTCACGTCCACCCCGCGGCCGATGGACGACGTGCCGCCGTTCGTCTGGCACGGCTCCATCCGCTCCCCGGAGATCGCCGAGCAGGCCGCGTTCTACGGGGACGGCTTCTTCCACAACAACATCTTCTGGCCCGCCGACCACACCAAGCGGATGGTCGAGTTCTACCGGAAGCGGTTCGCGCACTACGGGCACGGCACGCCCGAGCAGGCGATCGTCGGCCTCGGCGGCCAGGTGTTCATGCGGAAGAACTCACAGGACGCCGTGCGCGAGTTCCGTCCGTACTTCGACAACGCGCCGGTCTACGGGCACGGGCCCTCGCTGGAGGACTTCACCGAGCAGACCCCGCTGACCGTGGGCTCCCCGCAGCAGGTGATCGAGCGGACCCTGTCCTTCCGCGAGTACGCCGGCGACTACCAGCGCCAGCTGTTCCTGATGGACCACGCGGGGCTGCCCCTGAAGACCGTGCTGGAGCAGCTCGACCTGCTCGGCGAGGAGGTCGTGCCGGTGCTGCGCAAGGAGTTCGCCGTCGGCCGTCCGGCCGGGGTGCCGGAGGCGCCGACCCACGGGTCGCTGCTCGCGGCCAAGGAGGCGGCCGAGGCTGCCGAGTCCTCCCAGGCTGCCGAAGGTTCCCAGGAAGGGGTGACCGTCGCATGAAGCTCGTCGTCGTCTCCGCGGGGCTGAGCGTCCCGTCCTCCACCCGGCTGCTCGCCGACCGGCTGGCCGCCGCCGTGGACCGGCAGGCCCCGGCGGACGTCCAGGTGATCGAGCTGCGCGAGCTCGCCGTCGAGATCGCGCACCATCTCACCAACGGCTTCCCCGGGCGGGCGCTGTCCGCCGCGTTCGACGCCGTGACCCGGGCCGACGGCCTGATCGCCGTCACTCCGGTGTTCTCGGCGTCGTACAGCGGACTGTTCAAGTCGTTCTTCGACGCGCTCGGCGGCCACGACAAGGACGCGCTGGCCGGCAAGCCCGTGCTGATCGCGGCCACCGGCGGCACCGCCCGGCACTCCCTGGTCCTGGACCACGCGCTGCGCCCGCTGTTCGCCTATCTGCGGGCGGTGGTCGTGCCGACCGGCCTGTACGCCGCTTCCGAGGACTGGGGCGCGGAGGGTCTGCCCGAGCGGATCGAGCGGGCGGCGGGGGAGCTGGCCGCGCTGATGCGGGGTCTGTCGGCGGCCAAGCCGGTCCGGGACGAGTTCGACGCGGTGCCGTTCGCCGAGCAGCTCGCCGCCCTGCGGCCCGCCGGCTGACCGGATCGCCGCCCTGCGGCCCGCCGGCTGACCGGATCGCCGCCCTGCGGTCCGTCGGCTGACCGGATCG
>NZ_JBEOWS010000458.1:0-6489 GCF_040296125.1 Streptomyces sp. NPDC002265
AGACCGTGGAGGACGCGACCCTCTATCTGCGCAGCCGCCGGCTCGCCGACGAGCTCGGCGCCCGCGCCCTGGAGACCCTGGCGGCCGAGCGCAGCGTCGACGGCGCGCCGGAGGTGCTGCGCCGGGTCCGCCGGCTCCTGGCGTTCTACCGCACCAGCGAGCCCGTGCTGCCGCCGTGGATCGAGCGCTTCGTCAAGGCGGGATACGCGCACTACTGCACCCTGCTCCCGACCGCGTTCACCGACGAGGACGCCGGTGTCCGTCAGGTCGCCGCGATGCTCGGCTTCCTGTTCAGCATGGAGAGCCTGGCGCTGTCGCTGGGCTGTGACCGCACCCAGCTGGAGCTGGCGGTCGCGCAGTCCCACCCGGAGGACCCCCCGAAGACCGCGCTGCTGTGGGCGGCCCGGACCCAGCTCGGCCATCTGACCCGCGCGGACCTGCGGGCGCGGTGCGACGAACTGCTGGACAACCCTCTGGTGGTGCCCGCCTACCCGCGCTACCTCAGCGGCTTCGTCCAGGCCCTGGAACCGGTGCCGGGCCTGACCGACTTCGTGGTGGAAGCGGTGTCGAACGCGTTCGCGCGGCTGCCGGATCCCGTGCTGCTGCCCTGGCTGCCGACCCTGATCACCACCCTGCGCGACGGCGGCGCCGAACTGGCGCCCCTGCTGATCCGCGAGGCGGGCCGGATCTTCCCGGGACGGCTGGCGGCGCTGGACGCGTGGGTGCCGCCGTGGCGGGAGGGACCGGCTCCGGATGCCCCGGCGTCGGCGCACCGGGCGGAGGCCGGCCCGGGTGTCGCGCTGCTCGCCGCCCACCCCGCGGCCTGCGACGCGGTGGCCGGTCTGCTCGGTTGCGACGGGGCCTGGCAGGCGGCGCCCGCCGGTCCGCGCGGGGCGGCACTGGTGGGCCGTCACCCCGACACGGCGACGGCACTGGCGGTGCTGCTGGCGGCCGGCTGACACCGGCCGGGCCGCCGGCCGGGGCGGGCGCCAGGGGCGGGCGGCCGGGGGCGGGCGGACCCGTCCGGAGCCGGGTCGCGGGCCGGCGACCGGACGGGGCGCAGGGTAACCCGACTGAGCGCCCCGGATGGTGCGATGCCGCGGCGTGGCTGACGGTAGATCACGTCAAGGCCGGGTCACTTCAGCTGACAAAGCCCAGCTGCCCGGCTGCGACGGAAGGACCCTCGCATGCGTTCTGCCCGCATGTTGCTCGCCACGGCAGCGGCCACGGCCGCTCTCGCGATCGCCACTCCCGGCGCCCACGCGGCCGGCGACGACTGGAACAACGATCAGGACTCGTCCCACAGCAAGGAGCAAGGCAAGGACAGCGACCAGGACTCGTCTTCCGGCAGGGATCACGGCAAGGACGGCGACGACGACCCGTCCTTCGACAGGGGGCACGACGACGGCCGCGGCTACGCCTCGCCGCGCGGGGGAATCCACGCCGGTGGCGGCATGCTGGCCTCCGTGCGGGCCGACGACTGGGTTCCCAAGGTGGACCCGAAGCAGGACCCGGAGACGTACAGGAACGACAACAACAACGACTTCGGCGGCGGCAACAGCAACAACGGCCGCGGCAACGGCAACGGCAACGGCAACGGCAATGGCAACAACGGCCGTGACAACGGCAACGGCAACAACGGCCGTGACAACGGCAACGGCAACGGCAACAACGGCCGCGACGGCGGCAATGGCAACAACGGCCGTGACGGCGGCAACGACGGCGGCGGGCGCGGCAACGACTTCGGGAACGACGAGCAGGACCGCCCCAGCGGCGGTATGCACACCGGCGGGGGCGCACTGGCCTCTCCGGGCGTCTCCACCGGCGGCCTGGCGGTGCTGGGGATCGGGGCGGCAGGCATGTACGCGTGGCGACGGAAGAAGGCGGCCGAGGGCGCGTCCTGACCGTGCCTGACGCGGAGAGCAGCCGGGTCGCCGCCGGCCGCGTCCCGTGACGGCCCGGCCCGCCGTCCGTGTGCCGTTCCCGCTGAGCTGCCGAGCCGTAGTGAGGTGGTATCCGATGACAGCCCCTTCTTCCTCGTCCGAGACCCGCTCGACGAGCATGTGGCTGTGGGGCACGGCCTTCCTGGTGCTGGCGATGATGCTGGCCGGTCGGCACGGACCGGCCGACTACGCGTATCCGCCGCGCACCGTCCAGACCGGAGCGGCGGCGGCCTCGGGTGCCGCGTATCCGGTGGGCAAGCATCTGCCGCGGGCCAGGCCCGAGCGGCTGCTCATCCCCAAGATCGCCGTCGACGCGCCCTTCTCCGACCTCATCATCGGTCCGACGGGGCACCTGCAGCCCCCGGCCGCGGACGACACCAACCTGGTCGGCTGGTACGCCCACGGGGCCTCGCCGGGCGAGACCGGCACCGCGATCATCGCCGGGCACGTCGACACGACGACCTCCGCGGCCGTGTTCGCGAACCTCTCGGAGCTCGAGAAGGGCGACAGGTTCTACGTCACCCGCGCCGACGGGCGCAAGGCGTCGTTCGTGGTGGACGACGCCGAGAAGTTCGAGAAGGACGACTTCCCCGACCAGCGCGTCTACGCCGACACCGGGCAGGCCCAGGCGCGCCTGATCACCTGCGCGGGGGACTACGACCACAAGGCCAAGGACTACACCGAGAACCTGGTCGTCTTCGCCCACCTCGTCTGACCGGCGGCACGGCGGCCAGGAGGTCCGTCCTAGCGGTCCCCGGGCGCGGGGACGGCTCGCAGGCCGTCGATGACGAGGGTGAGGATACGGGCCGCCCTGGCCTCGCCGTCGCGCGCCGGGTCGATCCGCCACAACACGCGCCGGCTGGTGCGTCGCGGAACTCCTGCGGCGCGGATACCACGTGCGCACGACCGTACGCACCCCGGACCGGCAGCAGGCGGTCGTGGACGCCGTGTCGACGGTCGTCGACCCCGCGGGCCGGCTCGGGTTCGCGGTCGCCGACCTCACCGCCGACGAGGGCTGGGACACCGCGCTCGAGGGCGTGGACCGGGTGCTGCACGTCGCCTCCCCGCTCGGAGTGACGGACGCGCAGGATCCGGACGCCCTGATCGCCACCGCACGCGACGGCGCGCTGCGCGTGCTGCGCGCCGCGGCGGACGCAGGGGCGCGGCGAGTGGTGATGACATCGGCCGCGAACGCCGCGAGCCCCTCGTCGTACGCCACCGAAGGCGTGACCGACGAGACGCTGTGGACCGACCCCGACGACCCCACCCTCATTTCCTACCGCCGCTCCAAGACCCTCGCCGAACGCGCCGCCTGGGACTTCGTGCGCGACCACGCCGGCAAGACCGAACTGACCTGTGTGCTTCCCGGTGCGGTGTTCGGCCCCGTCCTGACGGCGGACACCCGGGGCTCCGTGGACATCGTCGGCCGCATGGTCTCGGGGAAGCTGCGCGTGCTGCCGCGGATCGGCCTGGAGATCGTCGACGTACGCGACCTCGTGGACCTGCACATCCGGGCGATGACCTCGCCCGCGGCCGCGGGCGAACGCTTCCTCGGCACCGGCGAGTTCATGTGGATGGCGGACATGGCCCGGGTCCTTCGCGAGGGCCTCGGCGCCGACGGTGCCCGGGTGCCCACCCGCCGGGTCCCGGACACCGTGGTCCGTCTCGCGGCCCGGTTCGGCGACGCGCAACTGCGGGAGATCGTCCCCGCGCTCGGCCGCCGCAACCGCCACACCACCGCGAAGGCCGCCCGGCTCCTGGACTGGCGGCCGCGGCCCGCCGGGGAGACGGTGCTGGACTGCGCGCGGAGCCTGATCGGACACGGGACGGTCCGAGAGCTTTTCCGAGTCCCCGGCGCGTGACCGGAACGATGCGGTCGGCGGCTCCGGTCTGCATCACCGACGCGCGGGCGGAGTCCTCTCGGTGAGGGGCGTGTCCGAGAGGGCGGGGGGTCGTGCTCATGACCGATACCGGGGAAGAGCCGTACAGCGGGGGACCGTGGCCGGGGGCGCACCGCCCCGGCGGGGTCACGAGACGGCGGGTGTGGGGAACGCTGGCCGTGCTCACGGGAGTTGTGCTCATGGTGTTCGGGGCGATGACCCTGCGCGGACCGGGGGACGTCCCGGAGCTCTCCGTCGGCGTCGCGCTCGCTCTGCTGGCTCCGGGTGTCTACGGCGTGTGCGCGGGCGCGGTCGTCGTGCGCCGCGCCCGGGGGCGGCTGCCCGAGTCGCTCAGCATGTGGGGACTGATGACCTGGTTCGCCATGGTCGCCGCGATCCCGGCGGTCGCCTACGGCTCCACGGTGGGCGGGCCCGCCCTCGTCGCGGGGGTGTGGGGAGCGCTGGTGCTCCTCGGCTGCTGGTTCGTGCGCCACGAGAGCGAGGACTGACCGTTCCCGCCCTGGCGCGGACGTACGGCGGCAGCCGTCCAGGGGCGGTGCGGCACTCGCGGACCGCCACCGGGGCGGGGCAGGATGGGCCCGGAACCCGATGGTCAACCGATAGGGAGGAACGGGCAGATGCCGCACGAGCGAGCGGGCAGGCAGGCCGGACCCGAGGACCTCATCGACGTCGCCCGGCTGGTCACGGCGTACTACGCGCTGCACCCGGACCCGGCCGACCCAGGACAGCGCGTGGCGTTCGGCACCTCCGGGCACCGCGGATCGTCCCTGGCGACGGCCTTCAACGAGGACCACATCGCCGCGACCAGCCAGGCCATCTGCGAATACCGGCAATCCCAGGGCACCGACGGCCCGTTGTTCCTCGGCGCCGACACCCACGCCCTGTCGGAGCCCGCCAGGGTCACCGCCCTGGAGGTGTTCGCGGCCAACGACGTCACCGTGCTCATCGACAGCGCCGACGGCTACACGCCCACCCCGGCCGTCTCGCACGCCATCCTCACCCACAACCGGGGCCGCGCCTCGGGCCTCGCGGACGGGGTCGTGGTCACCCCCTCGCACAACCCGCCCGCCGACGGCGGCTTCAAGTACAACCCGCCGAGCGGCGGACCGGCGGGCTCCGAGGCGACCTCCTGGATCCAGGACCGGGCCAACGAGATCATCACCGGCGGACTCAAGGACGTACGACGGGTGTCCTACGCGCAGGCCCTCGCCGCCCCCGGCACCGGCCGCTACGACTTCCTGGGCACCTATGTCGCCGACCTGCCCGGCGTGCTGGACCTGGACGCGATCCGCGCGGCAGGCGTGCGCATCGGCGCCGACCCGCTCGGCGGGGCCTCGGTCGCCTACTGGGGCCGCATCGCCGAGCAGCACCGGCTCGACCTGACCGTGGTCAACCCGCTCACCGACCCCACCTGGCGGTTCATGACACTGGACTGGGACGGCAAGATCCGTATGGACTGCTCGTCGCCGCACGCCATGGCCTCGCTCATCGGGCAGCGCGACCGCTTCCGGATCGCCACCGGCAACGACGCCGATGCCGACCGGCACGGCATCGTCACCCCGGACGCCGGGCTGATGAACCCCAACCACTACCTGGCCACCGCCATCGCCTACCTGTTCGCCCACCGCGAGCAGTGGCCCGCCGGCGCGGGTATCGGCAAGACGCTGGTGTCGTCCGGGATGATCGACCGGGTCGCCGCCGACCTCGGCCGTCAACTGGTCGAGGTGCCCGTGGGGTTCAAGTGGTTCGTCGACGGACTGATGGACGGTTCGCTGGGCTTCGGCGGCGAGGAGTCGGCCGGCGCGTCGTTCTTGCGCCGGGACGGCTCGGTGTGGACCACCGACAAGGACGGCATCCTGCTGGCGCTGCTCGCCTCCGAGATCACCGCGGTGACGCAGAAGACGCCGTCGGAGCACTACGCCGCGCTCACGGAGCGCTTCGGCGAGCCGGCCTACGCGCGCATCGACGCCCCGGCGACCCGGGAGGAGAAGGCGCTGCTCGCCAAGCTCTCCCCGGCACAGGTCCGCGCCGACACCCTCGCCGGGGAGCCGGTCACCTCGGTGCTCACCCGGGCGCCGGGCAACGACGCGCCCATCGGCGGCATCAAGGTGACCACCGCCAACGCCTGGTTCGCGGCCCGGCCTTCGGGCACCGAGGACGTCTACAAGATCTACGCGGAGTCGTTCCTCGGCGCCGATCACCTCGCCCGGGTGCAGGACGAGGCGAAAGAGGTGGTGCTGACCGCGCTCGGCGGCTGACCGGGGCGCGGTGGTGACGGAGTGCGCGGCCGTGACGGAGTGTGAACGGCCGACTCCCCGTTTGAGGTGCCCCGCCAGGGGTCACCCGGTGCGGGAGGAATCGCACGCCGACAGCGGTTTGGAGTGATCGTCAGTGGCTCGGGAACAGAAGGGCAAGGCCAAGAAGGAGCAGATCAAGGGCAAGACGAAGGAGACGGTCGGCCGCATGCTCGGCAACGAGAGCATGGCCGCCGAGGGGCAGATGGAGAAGTCGAAGGGCGACGCCCGTCAGGCCAAGGAGAAGGCCAAGGACGTCTTCAAGCACTGACACGGCGCACGACCGTGCGTCACGGCCCGGCCGCCCCGGCGGGCCGTCGGGACACGGGGGTGCAGGTCGCGCGGGCGGTC